>JAISQQ010000340.1 GCA_031274075.1 Accumulibacter sp. | reverse complement strand
ATGACCCGGCGCGTGCTGGAGAAATTGCCGCGCTGCAAGGTGATCGCCCGTTATGGCGTCGGCGTCGACACCATCGATCTGCGCGCCGCCGCCGACCTGGGCATCGTCGTCAGCAACGTGCCCGACTACGGCACGCAGGAGGTCTCCGACCACGCGCTGACACTGATGCTCTGCCTGACCCGAAAGGTTCCGCAAGCCAATGCGCAGGTAAAAGGCGGGCAGTGGGATTTTCGCCTGACGCACCCGGTGTACCGCCTCCAGACGCAGACGATCGGCATCGTCGGCATTGGCCGCATCGGCAAGGCTCTGGCGCACAAGACGCATGCCTTGGGGATGAAAGTGCTGGCCTGCGATCCCTACGCCGATCCGGCCAGCCTGCCGGATTACGTGAGCCTGGCCAGCCTGGAGGACGTGCTGCGGCAGTCGGACGTGGTCTCGCTGCATTGCCCGCTGACCGAGGAGACGCGCCATCTGCTGGACGAGAGACGGCTGCGCCTGATGAAGCCGACGGCGTATCTGGTCAATACCGCGCGCGGCCACATCGTCGATGAGGCGGCGCTGGACAGGATGCTGGGCGACCAGAAACTGGCGGGCGCCGCCATGGACGTCCTGGCGAAGGAACCCGGAGCGGCGGCGCATCCTTTGTTCAGGCACGACAATTTCTATTGCACGCCGCACATGGCCTGGCATTCGGAAGAATCGGCGCAGGAACTCAAGCGCAAGGCGGCCGAGGAAGTCCGCCGCGTGTTGAACGGCGAAGCGCCGTGGTACCAGGTCAATAAATTCTGAAAGGCGGGGCGAGAGGATGAGACCATGAAAAGCATTCAGTACAAAGGCGCGCAACTCGTCGAGACCGGCGAAAAGGCCGTGCCGGAAATCGGCCCGGGCGAGGTGTTGATCAAGGTCGCCTACGCCGGCGTGTGCGGTTCCGACATGTTCATCTACCAGGGCACGCATCCGCGGGCCAAGGCGCCGCTGGTCATGGGGCACGAGTTTTCGGGGGTCATCGAAAAGGGGCACGGCACCCTGGCCAAGGGCACGCCGGTGACGGTGTATCCGCTGCTCAGCTGCGGCTACTGCGATCCGTGCAAGAACGGCTACGCCCACGTCTGCAACACGCTCAAGCTGATCGGCATCGACTGCGACGGCGGCATGGCCGAGTACGTCAAGGTTCCCGAAGACAAGATCGTGCCCATTCCCGCCGATCTCCCGCTCAAGCTGGGCGCTTTCATCGAACCCGTGGCGGTGGCGGTGCATGCGACGCGCCGTTCCGGCTACAAGCCCGGCGACAGCGCCGTCGTCTACGGCGCCGGGCCGATCGGCCTGTGCGTGGCATCGTGTCTCAAGTATTTCGGCGCGTCGCGGGTGCTGGTCGTCGAAGCCAACGCCTACCGCCTCGACATCGCGCGGCAGCTTGGCTTCACGCCCATCGACGCGGGCAAGGAGGACATCAAGGCCAGGGTGCTCGAATACACCGACGGCCACAACATCGACCTGGCCTTCGACTGCGCGGCGCATCCCAGCGTGCATACCACGATCCTCGACATCCTGCGCGTGCAGGGAACCGGCGTCGTCGTGGGTTCCTACAAGAAACCGGCCGAGGTCGACCTGCTCAAGATCGAATTCAAGGAACTGACGCTGATCGGCATACGCGTCTATGAACGGCGCGATTTCGAGATCGCCACGCGCATTCTGCAGAGTGGCCAGATCGATTTCGACCGTTTGCTGACCGTGGCGGCTCCCGAGGAAGCGCCGGAACAATTCCGCAATCTGCTCAAGGGCGGCAACAACGTGATCAAGATGCTGTTCAGGCTCGAAAGCTGACTGGCCGGCGGCGCGGCGTCCCGCGCCTCGACAGGCAACGGATAACCACGGACAAGACAGCTTCAAGGAGAAGAAAATGCTCGAAATATTCAGTCTCAAGGGAAAAACCGCTCTTTTCACCGGCGGCAGCCGCGGTCTCGGCAAGGCCATGGCGGTCGGTCTCGCCAAGGCGGGGGCCGAGGTGACCGTGGTCGGGCGCAAGCGCGACCAGGACGTGGTCGACCGGATCGCGGCCTGCGGCGTGCGCGGCGAGTTCTACGAGCACGATCTCGCCGACCTCGACGGCATTCCGGCGCTGGTGGCGCGCGTCAAGGCCGATTTCGGCAAGATCGACATCCTGGTCAACAACGCCGGCGTGCAGAGCCGCCACAAGGCGGCGGAATTTCCCCGCCAGGATTGGAATTTCGTCATCGACGTCAATATGAACGCGGTCTTCTTCCTCTGCCAGGAAGTCGGCAAGCTGATGCTCGCCCAGGGCAAGGGCAAGATCATCAACATCGCCTCGCTGCTTTCCTTCCAGGGCGGGTTTACGGTGCCGGCGTACGCGGCGAGCAAGGGCGCCGTGGCGCAGTTTTCCAAGTCGCTGGCGAACGAATGGGCCAGCCAGGGCATCAACGTCAATTGCATCGCTCCCGGCTACATGGACACCGAGATGAACACCGCGCTGATCGCCGACGCCGGGCGCAGCCGGCAGATTCTGGAGCGCATCCCGGCGGGACGCTGGGGCAAGCCGGAAGACATGGTCGGGGCGGCGGTCTACCTGGCCTCGGCGGCTTCGGATTATGTCAACGGCACGATCATCACCATCGACGGCGGCTGGATGGGACGGTAGGCGGGGCGCGGTTTGCCGTACCGCCGTGGGCGCGAATGAGCGAAGGATGCGAAGGAAGTTTCGCGCGCAAGGCGGGTTTCAAGCCGTTTGCCGCCCTGCCGGCGGTGGATGGCCGGGTTGAATGCCGCGTTTTGCGGTGCTTTGCGGTTCTTTTCTCTCTACCTCATTTGGGAGTGTCCATGCTACTGGGATTGACCGTGGGATTATCCCTGGCCGTGGGTCTGTCCGTTTCCGCCCAGGCGGAAGACAAACTGGTGCTGCGCCTCGGCTTTGAAACCTCGCTCGACAGCGCGCAGGGCGTCGGCGGGATAGAAATGGCGAAAGTCGCCGACAAGCTGTCGAAGGGCCAGATCGAAATCCAGCTTTTTCCCGACAGCAAGCTGGGAACCGGGCCGCAAATGATCGAAATGGCCAAGAAGGGCGAACTCGACCTGTTCCAGGGCGGCGCCGGCATGTTTTCGTCGATGGAGCCGCGCCTGAACGTGTTCGACATTCCCTATCTGTTCCGCTCGGTCAAGCAGGCGTACAAGGTGCTCGACGGCAAATTCGGCCGCGAGATGCTGGCGACGCTCGAACCGCATGGGCTGAAGGGCTTGTCCTTCTGGAAAACGGCATCCGTTCGATCACCAACAACGTGCGTCCGATCAACACGCCGGAAGATCTGCTGGGCCTGAAGATGCGCGTCATGCCGGCCAATCCGGTGCACGTGACGCTGTGGAAGGCGCTGGGCACCGAGCCGACGCCCCTTGCCCTTCGGCGAAATCTACGAAGCGCTCAAGAGCGGCAGGCTGGACGGCCAGGAGCACCCGATCGCCCCGATCTACGGCGGCAAGTTCCACGAGGTGCAGAAATACCTGTCGCTGACGCGGCACATGTACGGCCCGCTGATCCAGGTCACCAATCTCGATAAATTCAATGCCTTGCCGAAGAAAACGCAGAACATCCTGCTCAAGGCTTCGAAAGCCGGCGCCGTGGCGCAGCGCAAGTTCTCCAACGACAACGAGAAGAAATTCCTCGCCGACATGAAGGCCAAGGGCCTGGAAATCAACGAACCCAAGACCGCTCCGTTCCGCGCGAAGGCTCGTCCGATCATCGAGCAGGAATACATCGCCAAGAACGGCGACGCCTGGCTGAAGCAGATCAACGCTTCCCTGAAGTCCGGCGGCAAGAAGAAGAAGGATAAATAAGCCGGTATCGGAGGACAGAAGACGGAAGACAG
>JAISQQ010000334.1 GCA_031274075.1 Accumulibacter sp. | reverse complement strand
GCCGGTGTCCATGCCGGTGTTCCTGCCTGTTCCACCGCCGATCCATCCGCCCGACCGAGTTGCCAATTGACTTACCCATCGATTTTCCGATCGCCCGGCTCTTTCCGCTTTCAGCGTTCGGCCCGCCGCGTCGGCGGGATTTCCCCGCTGGCGCTGCTGCCGGGCTGGGCGGCGGCGCAGGCCGGGACGATTCCCGAAACGCCCGGCGTTGCCGGCGGCGCGATGCTGCAAATGCTGTCCGGCCTGGCGCTGATCATCGGCCTGCTGCTCCTTGGCGCCTACCTGCTGCGCCGGCTCAACGGCGGCAAGGCGTTCGGCCATACCGGGCCGATGCGCGTCGTCGGCGGATTGATGCTCAGCCCGCGCGAGCGCATCGTGCTGCTCGAAGTCGGCGAGACCTGGATCGTCGTCGGCATCGTCCCCGGACAGATCAAGACGCTGCACACCCTGCCCAGGGGCGAACTGCCGCCTGGCCAGGCGCCGGAAAACCGTTTCGGCGCCTGGCTCAAGCAAATGACCGAGCGCAAGCATGAGAACGACTAACCTGGCGCGCTGGCTGCCGCTCCTCGCCCTGCTCACGCCGCTGGCCGCCTGGGCGCAGCAGGCGGGCGGATTGCCGGCCTTGACCAGCACGCCGGGCGCGGGCGGCAGCCAGACCTATACATTGACCGTCCAGACGCTGCTCACGCTCACCGCGCTGACCTTCATCCCCGCGGTACTGTTGATGATGACCGGCTTCACGCGCATCATCATCGTCCTCTCGGTGCTGCGCCACGCGCTCGGCACGCAGACCACCCCGCCCAACCAGGTCATGGTCGGGCTGGCGCTGTTCCTGACCTTCTTCGTCATGTCGCCGGTGCTGGAGCAGATTCACGCCGACGCCTACCTGCCCCTGTCCGAGAACCGGATCGGCTTCGCCGAGGCCGCCGAGCGCGGCGCCGCGCCGCTGCGCGGCTTCATGCTCAAGCAGACGCGCGAAACGGACATCGGCCTGTTCGCGCGCCTTGCCAACGTCCCCGGAATCGAATCGGCCAATGACGTTCCGCTGCGCGTGCTCATTCCGGCATTCGTCGCCAGCGAGTTGAAAACCGCCTTCCAGATCGGCTTCGTCATCTACATCCCCTTCCTGATCATCGACATGGTGGTGGCCAGCGTGCTCATGTCGATGGGCATGATGATGATGTCGCCGATCATGGTTTCCCTGCCCTTCAAGCTGATGCTCTTCGTGCTCGTCGACGGCTGGCACCTGATGCTCGGCTCCCTCGTGATGAGCTTTGCGACATGACCCCCGAAACCGTTATGGCCCTTGGCCGCCAGGCCGTCGAAGTCGCCCTGATGCTGTCCGGCCCGATGCTCCTGTCGGCGCTGCTGATCGGACTCCTGGTCAGCGTTTTCCAGGCGGCGACCCAGATCAACGAAGCCACGCTGTCGTTCATCCCCAAGCTGGTCGGAACCTTCCTGATGCTGACCCTGGCCGGCCCGTGGATGATCCAGTTGTTCGTCGACTACGTCCGCCAGCTCATCGGGCAAATCCCCCAGATGATCGGCTGAGCGCATGATCGCCGCATGATCGCCGCATGATTACCTTCACCACGGCCGATTTGAACGCGCTGGTCGCGGCCTTCTTCTACCCCCTGGCGCGCGTTCTCGCGCTGCTCTCCGCCGCGCCGCCGTTCAACAACGCCAGCCTGCCGACGCGGGTGCGCCTGATGCTGGGACTGGCCATCACCCTGGCGCTGGCGCCCGGCCTCGGCGGCCCGGGAATGCTCCCGGCCGTTCCCCCGGCCTCGGGCGCTGGTTTACTGATCCTCGCCGAACAGATGCTCATCGGCTACGCCATGGGCTTTTCCATGCGTCTCATCTTCAGCGCCATCGACCTGGCCGGCAACGCGTTCAGCATCCAGATGGGCCTGGGGTTCGCCACCAGCTACGATCCGACCAACAGTTCGCAGACCCCGGTGGTGTCGGAACTGCTTGGAATCGTGGTGCTGCTCATGTTCATCGGCATCAACGGCCACCTGATGATTCTCTCGACCCTGGCGCAGAGCTTCCAAGCCCTGCCGATCGGCGCGCTGCCCCACAGCGCCTCCTGGGCCAACCTGGCCAACGCCGGCGCGATCATCTTTTCGAGCGGCCTGCTGCTGGCGCTGCCGATCGTCGTCGCGCTGCTCATCACCAACACCGCGCTCGGCGTCCTGGGGCGCGTGTCGCCGCAGCTCAACATCATCGTCATCGGTTTCCCCGTAACCATCACCCTGGGATTTTCCGCCCTCTACGTCTGCCTGCCCTACCTGATCGATCCCTTGATGCAACTGTTCGAGACCGGCCTGCGCGCGATGCTGGGAAATTTTGTCCTGCGCTGAGGTTCAGGTGACAGGTGTCAGGGAACAGGTGGCGGTTTGCAGGACGCATGTCGGGTTGCGCCGCTGTGCGGCTTACCCAAGCTACAACCTGGCATTTGATACCTGACACGTAGGGCGGATGCAATTCGCCGGTCGTAAACCTCCGGCGCGGAGCGCCGCATAAACGCTTTATGATCACGGAGATACGAAGCACACGGAGGAAATCAACGCATCATGAACAACGCCCCTTTTTCCGCCCGCCGGCGGGCCTTGCTGGAAATGCTTGGCGACGGCGTCGCCATCGTTCCGACGGCGCCGGAGCGGCTGCGCAATCGCGATTCGCACTACCCTTACCGCTTCGACAGCTACTTCTGGCACCTCAGCGGCTTTCCGGAACCCGAGGCGGCGCTGGTGCTGGTCGGCGGCGATTCGCCGCGTTCGATCCTGTTCTGCCGCGAGAAGAACGCGGAGCGCGAAACCTGGGAGGGCTTTCGTCATGGCCCGGACACGGCGCGCGAGGTCTTCGGCTTTGACGAAGCCTACGCCTTCGGCGAGCTGGAACGGAGGCTCCCCGAGCTGATCGCCGGGCGTCCGGCCTTGTGGCACGCGCTCGGCTACGATGCCGAATGGGATGCCCGCGTCATCGCGGCGCTGAATCGCGCGCGCGTGGAGGCGCGTTCCGGACGGCGCGCGCCGGAACTGATCCGCGACCCGCGCGCCGTGCTCGACCGCATGCGCCTCGTCAAGGACCGGCACGAGCTGGAGACGATGCGCCGCGCCGCGGCCATCGCCTCGGCGGGCCACCTGCGCGCCATGCGCGCCTGCCGCCCCGGACTCGCCGAATACCAACTCGAAGCCGAACTGAGCCACGAGTTCCGCAGGCGCGGCGCCGCCGGGCACGCCTTCCCGCCGATCGTCGCCGGCGGCGACAAGGCTTGCGTGCTGCATTACGTCGGCAACGACCAGCCGCTGGCCGATCGCGCGCTGGTGCTCATCGACGCCGGCTGCGAGCTCGACGGCTATGCCGCCGACATCACCCGGACCTTTCCGGTCAACGGCGAATTCGGCGCCGTGCAACGCGACGTGTACCAGATCGTGCTGGCCGCGCAGGCCGCCGCCGTCGCCGCGATCCGGCCCGGCGCGCCGTTCATCGCCTACCACGACGCCGCCGTGCGCGTGCTGGCGCAGGGTCTGGCCGACCTCGGCCTGCTCGCGGGCGATCTCGACGGGCTGATCGAAAGCGAAGCCTACAAGCCGTTCTACATGCACCGCACCGGTCACTGGCTGGGTCTCGACGTGCACGACGCCGGCGACTACAAGAACGGCGACGACTGGACCGCGCTCGTTCCCGGAATGACGCTGACCGTCGAGCCGGGTCTCTATTTCCGTCCCGGCCCGGACATCCCGGAACATCTGCGCGGCATCGGCGTCCGCATCGAGGATGATGTCGTCGTCACCGGCGACGGCGCCGAGGTCTACACCAGCGCACCGAGGACCGTCGCCGGAATCGAGGAAGCCATGCGCCGCGACTGACGCTCCCACCACAAAGCCAGCGTCCGGGCCTTCCCGGGCGGGCGGAAATGTTGGAGCAAAAAACGCTAACGTGTATGATAATTACAGGGGTGCTTCCACCGGGAACGATGCCCGCCGCCTCAGCCTGGCGGCGGGAATTCCCGGTATTTCAAACGCGGCTGGAGCCGTGATTCGTATCGTAAAAAAGAAAGGAGACAACATGAACATTTTCAAGAGAGACGCGAGCCTGCACGATTTTTCGTGGGAAAACCTGGGCGACATCAAGGAGGGCCGCGGCGATTTGGGCGAGGAAATGCCCGTTCTCGTGTATCGGCTCATGCAATACACGATGCTGGACATTCTCACCAAGGATTTCGGCGCCGACAAGGCCAACGAGTATTTTGTGCGCGCCGGACACCTGGCGGGCGAGGAATTCGCGAAAAACACCCTGGATCTCTCGGTCGATTTCGATACCTTTCTGGCCAATCTCCAGGCATCGCTCCGGGATTTAAAAATCGGCATCCTGCGCATGGAAGCCTTCGATCCGGATACGGGCAACATCGTCCTCACGGTGGGGCAGGATCTGGACTGCAGCGGCCTGCCGATCACCAACGAGACGGTCTGCAACTACGACGAAGGTTTCATCGCGGGTATCCTGAAGTGCTATACCGGCAAGAAATACTTCGTCAAGGAGGTCGATTGCTGGGCCAACGGCGACCGCGTCTGCCGCTTCAACGGCACGGTCGTCGCCTGACGCGGCGCTTACTGGACAGCACGCAAAAGGTCAAAGAAAATCTCAAACCCTGCCGCCGACAGATTATTTTATTATCTGCGCGATGTTTTGTATTATCCGAACCGCGCGCGATTGGATCTGGCGTCCCTGCCCGAGGACTTCAGGGAGCTGGGGGAGGGGCTCGTTTATTTCGCGGAGATGCTGAAAGAGGTCAGGGACCTGGCCACTTCACTTTCCCGCGGCGACCTTTCCTGCGCGCTGCCCAAGCCCAGCAACGAACTGGCGTCCAAGCTGAAATCCCTGCACGCCACCCTGAAACACCTGACCTGGCAGACGCGGCAGGTGGCCAACGGGGACTATAGCCAGCGCGTCGAGTTCATGGGCGACTTCGCGGAGTCCTTCAACCAGATGGTCGTCCAGTTGAAGGAACGGCGGGACGACTTGTTGAAGGAAATAGAGGTCATCAAGCAGCAGCGGCGCGACCTGGAACGCAACAACAACCTCTTTGAATTCATCACCAGCCGGATGCCCGAGTGGATCGTGATGATCGACCGGGTGACGGGGGAGCGGCTGTTCACCAATCATCCCCTCGGCGACGACGTGGCCAGCGCCATCTTCGAATCCCAGCTTTACGATACCCTGCTCGATTATGCCCGGAAAGTCGGCGAGAACGACGCCCAGAAGACCGAGGAGTTTTCCCTGGCCAACGTCACGGCGATACATTGGTTTTCGGTCACTTTCCATCCCTTGCGCTGGTACGGACACGACGCGGTGGCGGCGGTGCTGACCGACATCACCGCCAGCAAGGCCGAGATCAACAAACTGGAGGAGGTCGCCTACCGGGACGCGCTGACGGGGACGTACAGCCGGCATTACGGCATGAATCTGCTGAACGGATGGACCAAACAGCGTATTCCCTTCGTGATCTGCTTCATCGACATGGACCGGCTCAAATACGTAAACGACGTCTTCGGCCACGCCGAGGGGGACCGCTATATCCTGCAAGTGGTGAAGCTGCTGCACACCTTTTCCGAGGATTCCTGCGTCTGCCGGCTCGGTGGAGACGAATTCATGATCCTGGCCACCGGCATCCACCAGGAAACCGCCGAAACCCGTCTGGAAACCCTGCGCGACCGTCTCATCGCCGAGGAATACGTGACCGAGGACGGCAGGATCTACAAAGGCAGCATGAGCTACGGCATTGTCGAAGTCACGGCGGACAATGATCTGTCGGCCGGCGATCTTCTATCCCAGGCGGATGAGAAGATGTATGTCTATAAGAGAGAGCACAAGGAACACCGTGGCGCGTCGCCGGCTTGATTTCCAGAGGACAGGGTTCAGATGACAGAAGACAGGGTTCAGATGACAGAAGACAG
>JAISQQ010000206.1 GCA_031274075.1 Accumulibacter sp. | reverse complement strand
CCTTGAAACAAGCCCATTACGCCAGCCTCTCTCCGGGCCGTCCCTGGGAGCGCGGGGCGATGCGACACGTCGGGAGTTGTAACCCCCCGGCGCGAAGCGCCGCATTTCTTCAAGATTAGCGCAGGCTTCGCCTGCGGCAAGGGCACGACCGGCGGCTTGCATCCGCCCTACGGTTCCGTCCTCTGATCGCAAGGCGTCAATCCGTGATTTCCCCGTATTTCGCCTCGAACAGGGCTTTTGCCCGTTCGAATCCTTCCTTGCTCAGGACGACGGATTTCGCCTTGCTCCTGGGGTCGGCGATATAGCCTTTTTCATGGAGGCGATTCATTACCTCCCAATCCTGTGTTTTCCACGTCCGCCAAGCCGAATCGCGATCTTCGCGGAACGCCGTCAGGAACAGCAGGGCCAGCACGTCGTCATCGAGTTTTTCAATGTCCATTTTCAGCCTCGCGGCGCCGGGCTGGATTCCTTGGGTGGCGTTTCGGAAGGCGCTCCTTGATCGCAGCCTGTCGAAGTCCGCGGGGGTATGAACACGTAGCCGCCCTTGCCGTCATCGCAGACCCGGCCCATGCCGGCCGCGGGAATGTGCATGCCCGCCACCGGCAGTTGGCGCTCGCTGACGTAGCGCAGCACTTTCAGGCGGGTGGCGACGGCTTTTTCCGGATCGACGTCATAGACCATGGCGGTCCGCGGCACGGGCATCTGCATGGCCAGGGCATGGGTCAGGTCGCCCCAGATGAGCAGTTGCCTGTCGCCCTCGCCCAGCAGGTACATGGTATGCCCCGGCGTATGGCCGAACGCGGCCACCGCCCTGACGCCGGGCAGGAGTTCCACGCCCCGCGCTTCCAGTTCCCCCGGCTCGAAGGTTTGCACCTGCTTGCCGTAGGCCGCGAGCACCTTCTGCGCGTTGAGGAATCCTTCTTTCCCGCGCGGGCTCGCCTGCGCCGTCAGGGCCGGGTCGGTCCAGTAGGCACGCTCAGGCTCCGCCAGGTAAACCTTGGCCCGTGGAAACGTCGGGCGCCCCTCCGTCAGCATGCCGCCGATGTGGTCCGAGTGCATGTGGGTCAGCAACACGGCGTCGATGTTCTCCGGCGTCAAGCCCAGGGCGTGCAAGCCGGGGAGGAGCTTCTTGCCGAATCCCGTATCGACCAGCAGCGTTTTCTTGTCCGGCATACGCAACAAAAAATACTGGATCGCGGTGGGATACGTGCCGTTCGGCAAATACTTTTTCACCAGCGCCTCATCGGCTCCGACAAAGAGATCGCTGCTGCCTTCGGCCTCCCCGTCGCTGATCAGCGTGATCTCCCAGGAACCGAACGGGTCTTTTCCAGCCAAAGCGGAACGGCCTCCGGCCAGAAGCAGCAGGACAAGGATACAGATACCGGAAAGCAGGCGAAGAGACATGGCAAGGCTCCTGGTCAAGGGATTTCGGCTCAAGCGGGTTTTCGCGCCATCATAGCAGGATCGGCGGTGTTCAGAGGACTGATGACAGAGGACAGAAGACAGTAATATTTGCGGGCGCGAAGCGCCCGGTAACTGAACTGTCTTCTGTCATCAGTCCTCTGTCTTCTGTCCTCTGAACAACTGGTCGAGCAGCCGGGCCAGCGGCGTCAGCGCGCTGTAGCGTTCGCAGGCGCGGCGCAAATACGCCATCACGCGCGGCATGTCCTTCAGGTAGCCGTCCTTGCCGTCGCGGTGGTAGAGGCGGGCGAAGACGCCGAGCACCTTGAGCTGGCGCTGCGCGCCCATCCATTCGTAATCGCGATAGAAGGCGTCGAAGCCGGCATCGACCGGCAGGCCGGCCCGCCGGGCGGCTTGCCAATAGCGGATCACGAAATCGATCTCCTGCTCTTCTTCCCAGGCGATATACGCGTCGCGATAGAGCGAGACGAGATCGTAGGTGACCGGGCCGTAGACGGCATCCTGGAAATCGAGGATTCCGGGGTTGGCCGGAAAGCGGCGCGCTTCCGCGCCGCCGATGGCCATCAGGTTGCGCGAATGGTAGTCGCGATGCACGAAGACGCGCGGCTGCGCGAGGTTGTTGGCGAGCAGCGTCTCGAACACGCCGCGCAGCGCGGCTTCCTGGCGCGGGTCCAGCGCGACGCCCAGATGCCCGGCCACGTACCAGTCGCGGAACAGGCCCAGCTCGCGCGCCAGCAAGGCGCGGTCGTAGTCGGGCAGGACGCCGGGACGGCTGGCGCGCTGGATGGCGAGCAGCGCGGCGTTGGCGTCGCGGTAGAGCGCCGGGGCCGAGGCCGCGTCCAGCACATCCAGGTAGGTGGTGTCGCCGAGGTCGGACAAGAGCAGGAAACCCTGCTCCAGATCCTGGGCATGCACTTCGGGTAGATGCACGCCCGCGTCGCGGAACAAGGCGGCGACCTTCAGGAATGGCCGGCAGTCTTCCCGTTCGGGCGGCGCGTCCATGACGATGCGCGTGTCGCCGTTTTCGAGCGTGACGCGAAAGTAACGGCGGAAACTGGCGTCCGCCGACGCCGCTTCGATGCGCAAATCCCGGCCGCCGCGCGGGCG
>JAISQQ010000181.1 GCA_031274075.1 Accumulibacter sp. | reverse complement strand
CCGTTCGCCACGGCGATCCCGATCTGCAAAAGCTTCGGGAACTCCTTCTCCTGCGCGAGATGGAGGATCTGCTGCACAGGCTGGAGAATCGCCTGGACGATCCCGTGCGGCACGCGCGGGAGACCAGCGAGGTGGTGGCCGAGGCTCTGCTGCTGCGGACGCAAAAAAAAGACAACATGCTGTATACCGCGCTCGAACCCCTGGCAGAAAAGCTCTTCAAGGGAGCCTTGCGCAAAAGCCCGATGGACTTCGTCAACGTGCTCTTTCCGATCATGGGCCCGGCCATCCGGCGATCGATGGCGGAAACCTTCCGCTCGATGCTCGAAGGCTTCCACAAAACGATGGAGCAGGTCTTTTCCTGGAAGGGCCTGCGCTGGCGGTGGCAGGCCTTGCGCACGGGAATGAGCTTCAGCGAGGTCGTATTGCTGAACACCCTGCTTTACCGGGTGGAACAGATATTCTTCATCCACGCGGAAACCGGCCTCGTCTTGAACCACGTTTTCAACGAAGACGTGGCGACCCAGGACGCGGACATGATTTCGGCGATGCTCACGGCGATCCAGGATTTCGCGCGCGACTGCTTCGCCAGCGGGCAGGAAAGCAGCCTGGACTCCCTGCAAATGGGAGACTTCACCATTTTCATGGAACGGGGCTCGTCGGCTTATCTGGCCTGCGTGGCCCGCGGCGCCGTGCCTTTGGAGTTCCGGGAAAGGCTGCGCGACGCGATGGCCGCCTTGCAGTTGAAATACGCCGACGAGCTGTATTCCTTCAGCGGCGACACGGAAAAATTCACCTCCGCCCGCTGGGATCTGGAAAATCTCCTCGACGCCCGCTACGCCGACGAGGATGCGCCGCTGCCCTTCTGGGTCAAGCTGGCGCCCGTGGCGCTGCTGCTGCTGTTGCTCGCCGGCGCGGGCTACTGGTGGCACGGCGTCCAGCAACGCGACATCGGCCGCCGCTACATGGAAGAAAGCATCGTCCTAGCGGGTCGCGTGCCGGGCGTTCTGTTGGTGGAGTTCCGGCGGGACGGCGACGATCACTGGGAAGTGATCTACCAGAAAGACCATTTCGCCCAGGATCCCAAATCCCTCCTAGACGCCCGGGGAATCGACCCGGAAACCTACACCCTGCGGGTGATTCCCTACGTTTCGTACGAGACGGACATGGTCACCCGAAGGGTGAAGGAACGCATCGACCCGCCGGAAAACGTAAGCATGGAATTCGACCGCGACGGAACCCTGTACCTGCGCGGCCAGGCTTCCATGGCCTGGATTTTGCAGGCCCGCCAGGAAGCCCTGGCCCTGCCCGGGGTGGAGAAGGTCGATACCTCTGGACTCACCGACCCGCGCGTCGACGAATTGAAACGCATGATCGCCCTGGTGGAAAGCACGGTGGTGGAGTTTCCCCTGGGCAAGGACACGCCCGTGCCGGAAGACGCGGCCAAGCTGGCCCGGGCCATGGATACCCTGGCGGCGATCGAAAAACTGGCGGGCGGCATGAACGTGGCCGTCAACCTGACGGTTTACGGGCACGCCGACGCCACCGGCAATGACCAGCGCAACTACGAGATCAGCCAGGCCAGGGCCAGGACCATCGCCGCCCAACTGTACGCCCGCGGTTCGAGCATTCCCATCGCCATGTACGGCATGGGGTCGGAGTACGCCAGCAGGGAAGGCGCGAGCGCCGATTCCAGCAATTCCGGCGAACCCGGCAGTTCCGGCGAACCCGGCGAATCCGCCTCCCGCCGGAAAACAGCGCCGGCCGTTGGCGATCAGACCAGCCGAAAAGTGGAATTAAGGGTACACTTGGCCCAGCTTCCTTCCGGCACGGATGCGCTGAGTATCCTGCGTTGAGCCGGAAAGTCTTGCCCAGCGACGATTTTGCATGGTTCTCCTCGAATATAACGTTGAATGACAGGCACGCAGAATGATTAGCAAAAAGGTCTGTATGGTGGGTGCGTTTTCCGTCGGGAAAAGCGCACTGGTCGAACGGTTCGTGCATTCCATGTTTTCCGACAGATACCTTTCCACCGTGGGTGTGAAAATCAGCAAGAAGACCCTCGATGTCGACGGCGCCGAGCTGAGCATGGTGCTGTGGGACATGGAAGGCAAGGACGATTTCGCGGACATAAACCTGTCGTACCTGCGGGGGGCCATGGGCTTTTTCGCGGTCGCGGACGGCACGCGCCGGGAAACCCTGAACATGGCGCTGCATCTGCGCAAGCTGGCCCTGGAAACGGCGGGCGACGTGCCGCACATCATCCTCATCAACAAGGCGGACCTGAATTGGGAGATTCCCGACGATCAACTCGCGGCCCTCGAAGCCACCGGCATCCCCTTCATCAAGACCAGCGCGAAAACGGGTCACGCGGTGGAGGAAGCCTTTACTTCGCTGGCCAGGGCCATGATGAACCACTGAAGCCGTTTGCATGCAAAGCTGAATCTTTTTTTCCGACACTGGGTACAAACAACAACGCTGGCAGATGCTTATGTCCGTCCAAGACGATCAACTGGCCATTGCCATCCTGCGACAGATGGACATCACCATCTTCAGGAGGCTGGCTCCCTGGCGCTACGAGCTTTTCGGAGAGCCGCCCGAATCTTTCGCGAATTTCTTCGGCCGGGGCACCGCGCTGTCCGAAACCTTCTGGACGCAATCCGAGATGCTGGACTTCTTCATCTACGACGTGGAGGAGTTCTTTGAACGCGGCGAGACGAGCGGCAGCGTTTCTTCCGGGGTATGGCACGAAACGGGAGCCGACCAGCAGGAAGTTTCTTTCGTGGCCTACGCGCTGGAGCTTTCCGGCGAGAATCTGCTCATCGTGCGCACCCTGGGCGAGGAATACCAGGAAAAGGTGCGCATCCTGCAACGCGCCAGGGAAAACCTCCTGGAACGCCGCAGCCTGGGCGTGGACCTCAACGAATACAAGCAGAAATCCCGGCGCGACGGCCTGACCGGGCTGTTCAACCGGGCCACTTTCAACGATCTGTTGCGGGAAAACATGGCCATTTCGGAAAAAACCGGGGCCACGTTTTCCCTCATTCTCATCGACGTCGACGATTTCAAGAATGTAAACGACACCCAGGGCCATGTGGCGGGAGACATGGTGCTCTCGGGCATCGGTCAATTGCTGCAATCCATCCTGCGCCGGGAAGACGCGGCGTGCCGGTACGGCGGGGAGGAATTCGCCGTCCTGGTCCAATACATCACGCAGAACCAGGTGGCCAACACGGCGGAAAAAATACGCGCGCGCATAGAAAGCCATCAATTCGACAAGTTGCCGCACAATATTTCCGTGAGCATCGGGTGCAGCACCTACCAGCCGATCGAGACGGCGGAAAGCTTCATCAACCGGGCGGACGTGGCGCTCTACGAAGCCAAGCGCGGCGGTAAGAACAGGGTCGTCGTAAACTGATGGCCCGCGCTTCCCCAGGGCCACGGAGCGGCGGAATCACGGGAAATTTTTTCGCGGCGGTCGTTTGCCGGCGCGAATCTCCTGATGCGCGTCCGGGCCGGCGGGGGAGGATTCCCGCCTGCCCGGAATTCGCCCTTTTTCAGCAAAAAGGGCAAAAGAAAAATGAGAGATCATTCGGGAAAAGAGCCGGGGAAAGGGCCGAAAAAAGGGTCTTTTGCCGCCTGGAACTGTTTTGGAAGCTGTTTTAGAAATCAGAAAGACGTTTGAGAAGCAGAGGGATCATCCAGGGTAGGGCGCGCTCTCCGAGCGCGCCGGGCGGCGGTTTCGGAGAAACCGCCCTACCTTCACCCAGTGCTCGAATTGAGGTTTTTGGGATCTAAGCATTTCTCGTACCCATTTTTTTAAAACAGCTTCTCAGGGTCATCGCCTGCGCGGATGTCGCAAGCAGTTGAAAGAAATCGTTGATATTCAAGTTTTCATAGTCTTCATCTGAAACCTTGCAGCCTTTTTCATAGACGCGTTCATCAAGCACACACTTCACGGTCAGACCTTTGTCTGTCGCAGTGGCAAAGATCGGTTCCACAAGGACGGCGGCGCTGACAAGCGGACTACCCTGGCAGTTTTTGCTGATGAACGAGAACAGTCCGAAAGACGCCGTATCGGCACTCAGTCCCACGCCTACAAATCCCTTGTTTTCAAAGACGCTGTATATCCCAAAGGGCGTCGCTTTGCCTGATTCAGGTATTGGGAAATCAGGGTCAAGCGTTTCAATCGGCGTTTTGTGAGCTTGGTAGGTGCGTCCGTTGCCGTCAAGAATCATGACGGTTTTTGTGTGCTCCAAGGCCGGGCTTGCGCCGCGCCGCGAAACGGCGTCGGCTCGAATGAATTGTCATCTGTCGACCGCGCGAACGCGCGCCGAGTGCCAAAGCAGCCCCGCGGCGGCCAGACCCGGAAACAGGATAGCGGACTCGATGACCCAGTAATAGAGGAACAGTAGCGGGGAGCCTTCACAGGTAAAGCAGTCCATGCCCCCATGCTTGAGCACGAAGCCGACGCGAAACAGGAACACCGCGGCAAGAGGAAGCAAGGCCAGCACCGTGAGCGCAAGCGCCGAAAACATGATTTTGCGTTTGCGAGTAATCGCGGCCAGGGACAGGCCGAGCCATCCCGCAAGGTAGAGCGCGAGAAACAGATTGCCAGGCGTGAGTTGCCAGCGAACGAGGGAAATGACCCCGCCCACGGCGAGAGCGACGAAAACGGCATGAACATACGGACCCGCGCCCGCGGCAAGCGCCGAGGCTCGCAAGGAAAAATGTTTGAAACGCAAGGACGTTTTCATCGACGCTCGACGCCTGAATCGAGCCAGCCGCAAAGCGGCGTTGGCTTGAGCGGGAAGCGAGCGGCCTGCGCGCCTTTCCGCACGGGTCCGGTGGAAGAATGGCTTGGACGGCTCATGTGTGGGACAGGATTTGAGGAAACATTCGCCAGCTTCCGAAGGCGGAGCCTTCGCAAAAACCTTGAAGCAATGTAGCGTTTCGCGCCGGCGATTACAACGGGCGGACGGCGTCTACTCTACAAAACCGCCTCTTGAACCGTGGGCGGTTCGCACGGACAATGGCGGTCATCGAAATCTTCAGGCAAAACACGATGACCGGAGGAGCATGGAGCTGCCCGCACGAACTGAACGGCCATTGCGGCAAGGTCAAAAATCTGCCCTGCGATCCGGGCATGAAAGGCTGCGAACTGTACGGACGCTACGTATTTTTCGATTCCAGAGGACAGAAGACAGAGGACGGAGGACAGTCAGTTACCGGGTGCGCAGCGCCCGCAAATATTTCTGTCCTCCGAAAATGAAAGCGATGATCCTTGCC
>JAISQQ010000131.1 GCA_031274075.1 Accumulibacter sp. | reverse complement strand
TGGAAGGGGTTTGCATCCCCTCCCAAAACGGTCGCCGAAACCCCGGCCTTCAGGCCGGGGTTTGGCTCCCACCGCCCTGAAGGGCGGGGTTTCAAACCGGAGTTAGTTTTACGATGAATTGGAAATCAAGACCGGGAGCCGAATCGGTTTCCGTTGTGAGAAGCACTGCGATACTGTAAAGTGCAGCACTTTTGCAGTGGTTTCCGGAGAGGCTATGGTCACCATCAAGACTGCCACGCTGACCTTTCGCATCGACCCCGGATTGAAGGAAGCACTTCGCGTTGCGGCGGATCGGGAGCATCGGTCCATAGCGAACATGGTCGAGGTTCTGATCCGGGAGTACTGCGAGCAGCGCGGCATTGCAATTTCGCCCTCCGAGAAGACCAGGAGCAAGCACGGAGTGCGCACATGATCAAGACGGTCAAGCAAGCCTGCCGGTTCAACCCGGTCATCCGGGACTACCGGATGGCTCAGGGCATCGAGAACCTCGCAGAGATCATCAATGACGAGGGTGATGGCCGCGAGTTCTTCTCGCGCAACTTCGTCACTCACGGCATGGATCAGCTTTTCCGCGAGGGTCTGCTGCGCCTGTCCGGCAAGTCCGATCAAGCCGTCTTCGAACTGACGCAGGCGATGGGCGGCGGTAAAACGCACATGATGATCGCGCTCGGCCTGCTTGCGCGTCACCAACATCTGCGCAAGGACATCCTGCCCGCCGACTTGGCCTCGCGCATCGAGTTCGGCCAGGCGCGCATCGCCGCATTCAATGGTCGCAACAATCCGGACAACTACATCTGGGGCGAGATCGCCACCCAGCTTGGCGCCGCGGAAGCCATCAAACCCTACTGGGCCAACGGCCCGAAAGCCGTCGATCAGCGCCAGTGGAAGGAAATCATCGGCGACAAGCCGACGCTGATCCTCCTCGATGAACTGCCCCCCTATCTGGACAATGCCAGCACGCAGGTGTTCGGTCAGGGCACGCTGGCCAATAGGGTGGTCTATAGCATCAGCAGCCTGATGAGCGCCGCGCTGGAGCGGCCCAACTGCGCCATTGTGGTCGCCAACCTCTCAGGCAGCTACAAGGCCCAAACCAAGGCGCTCGCTGACGCCATCTCCAACCTGCAGCAGGAGACCCGTCGTCAGGCGATGACCATCACGCCGGTGCAACTGGCGGGCAACGAAATCTATGAGATTCTGAAGAAGCGCCTCATCGACGAATTGCCGGACGAGCGCGTCATCGCCGACATCGCGGAGGAATACGCGCAGCAGATCAAGAAGGCCGAGGATGGCGGCTACATCGTGGCCAGCGACATCGAGCAGATCGCCGAACAGGTCAGGGAAACCTATCCCTTCCACCCGTCCTTCAAGCATCTCGTTGCCTTATTCAAAGAGAACGAAGGCTTCCGCCAGACCCGTGGCTTGATGCAGTTCACCGCGCGCCTGCTCAAGAGCGTGGACGAGCGCGAAGCAGACGATGTCTTTCTGGTCGGTACGCAGCACCTCAACCTCAACGACGATCAGGTCAAGGACGAAATCGAGCGAATCGCCCCCAGGCTGATGCCCGCCGTGACGCGCGACATCGCCGACAGGGGCAACGCCATTGCCGAGCACATCGATGCCGAGCTGGCGGGCAATGCCGCGCAGCAGGTCATGACCTTGTTGCTGGCCTCCAGCCTGTCGCGCGCCGTCGGTGGACGCATTGGTCTCACCGATAGCGAGCTGATCGAGTTCCTCGCCGCTCCGCAACACAAACCAGACGAATTCCAACAGGCATTGCAGCGCCTGAAGGAATCGGCGTGGTATCTCCACCGCGAAGAACAACGCTTCTTCATCAAGGAGACCGAGAACCTGTCGCGCCAGATCGAGCGCAACGCCAAGGAGGTTCCGCAGCCCAAGGTCGATCAGGCGCTCATCAACCGACTCGCGGGCATCCTCGAACCCGACCGCAAGATTGCCTATCAGGACGTCCAGGTGCTGCCCAAGCTGGACGAACTCAAGCTCGGCGGTCCGCGCACACTGATCGTCATCAAGCCCGACGGCAAGGTGCCGCCCAGCGAATTGCAGAACTTCTTCGACTACCAGCAGGAAAAGAACAACCTGCTGGTGCTGACGGGGCAAGACAGCCTGCTGGCCGACGCGGTCGAGGAGCGTCTACGCGAGCTATACGCCATCGAGCAGATTCACAAGCGCCTCAAGCCTGGAGATACCTTGTTCGAGGAAGCCCGCGACCGCCTCGAAGAAGCGGAGGATCGTTTCAGCAAGGCACTGTCGGCGGCCTACAACTGCCTGTATATCCCCATCAACAGCGCGGCGAACGATCGTGACGAACTGGGAAAGGTCACCATCGATCAAGGCCTCAAGCTTGGCCAGGGCGACCAATCCGCCGAGACGCAGATCGAAAAACTGCTGTCCAGTCCGCGCGCCGACTACAAGCTCGTGGCTGAACTGAACAAGGACAAGCTCGATGAATACTTCGCGCAGGCCGAGGAATATCTGTGGCCTTCCGGCAAGGACAACCGCCGCACTCCGTGGAAGGATATTGCCACCCGTGCCAAGTGCTCGCCCATCTGGCTGTGGATGCCCGGCGCGAGTGGACTGGACACCCTCAAGACTGAAGCCCTGAAGCAGGGCCGCTGGCGCTTGGGCGAGGACGGCTACATCGAGAAGGGGCCGTTCCCCAAGGACAAGGCCACTGTCAACGTCTCCGTCGTCAACGTCAAGCCGGACACCTTTGAGACGGTGTTGAGCCTCACGCCACGCCACGCGGGCGAAAGCCCCATCGTCTATTGGTCGACCAAACCGGACGTGTCCGACAAGGATCACAAGGTCGGTGATCTGGAAAACTTTGCGACTAGCGAGGGTACCGTCTACTTCATGGTGAGAGAGCCGACAGGTCGCTACGAAAGTGGTCCTGCCACACGCTGGCTCGCTGACCTCAAGATTCGTCATCAGGTCGAACCCGCCGCCGACAAGCGCCGTGTTGTTCTGGCTGCAACGCCGCGCGCTGACCTGTTCTATACGCTGGACGGTTCCAACCCGAAGGACGGCAACCGCTACGACGGGCCGTTTGAAATCGGTTTAGCAAGCTACCGCCTGTTGGTATTTGCTCGCGCGGGAGAAGCCAACAAAACGGCAGACTTTCAGATTCCCGCCAGCGGGGACAAGACGGTTCAGATCGTGGACAGCAAGCCCGCGCGCCTGCTTCGCCACCGCGTCGTCCTCGACACGACCGACCGCGTCTTCGGCATCATCAACCGTTTCCGCGATCAGCCGGGCACGCGCTTCAAGGGCGTGCGCGTCGAAATCGGCGAAGGCGAAAACACCGTGACCGTTCGTTTCCAAGAACGAGAAATCACGGCGGCCATCATCGAAGGTGTCGTCAACAGCTTGCGCGATGTGCTGGACGAACCTGAGGCGTTGGTCAACATTGCCATCGCCGGCGGCGTGCAGTTCGACTCCGGCTTCGCGCTCAAGGAATTCGCCAGGCTCGCCGGGATCGAATTGAGACCGGACGACGTGAGCCAGGAGGATTGAGGATGGCGCAAGCCAAGGTCGCAGCCAGTACCGAATCGCTCAAAGCGCGCGCGCAAGTGCCGCACACGCTGGGCTTTGGTGTGCCTGCGACCTCCGACCCGCACCACTTCAAGGTCGTCATTCCCAGGAGCAGCACGGGCAAGGTTCAAATCAGCGAACACCTCGGCTTGCAGACCACCAGCGGCGACAGCGCGGTAATCGACCGTGTCCTGCTGGATCGCCCGCGCTGGACGGCCATCCGCGCCGAAGTGCAGCGAGCCTTCAATGCGCGCCTGGCCGCGCACGGCCTGAAACCGGGCGCGTGGAAAGTCGGCGACAACCCCGTGGATCGTCTGCTCGGCAAGGAGCTGTGCGTGCTGGCGTGGGCCGTCGAACAGATGGACGCGGAGAAGATTCCGGTCGCTGTCCGCAACTGGCTGGCACTGCGCCCGGAAGAACGTTGGTGGCTCTTCGGCATGACCGCGATGAGCACCGGTGGCCTCATGGATGCGGGCAAGGGCTGGCGTACCGCCTTGAAGCACGCCCTGGGCGACGTGGCGCAGAGCGAACTATTGGCGCCGCGCGCACGGCGCAGCAACCGTGGGCAGGACAACATCCGGCCATCGCTTGACCTGTTCGGGGACGAAACGCCATGAGCGCCGTGCTCGTGCCGCCGCCCTTCCACCGAACGGTCACCGGCCCACGGTCGAAGTCCGCACGGATTGGTACTGCTGACATGAGAGGAACGCAGCCATGATCGAATTCATCTCCGGCGACATCCTCAAGAGCGAAGCGGACGCACTGGTCAACACGGTGAACTGCGTCGGCGTGATGAGGCGCGGTATCGCCTTGCAATTCAAGAGCATGTATCCCGAGAACTTCAAGGCTTACGAGACCGCCTGCAAACGCGAAGCCGTGCAGCCGGGGCGGATGTTCGTCCATGAGACTGGCCAACTCACGCCGCCGCGCTTCATCGTCAACTTTCCCACCAAGCGGCACTGGCGTGGCAAGAGCCGCATCGAGGACATCGAGGCAGGGCTTGCCGATCTGGTCAAGGTCATCCGGGATAAAGGCATCCGCTCCATTGCCATTCCGCCACTGGGTGCGGGCCTGGGCGGATTGGACTGGAACGAGGTGCGCCCACGTATCGAGCGCGCGCTTGGGGAACTAGTGTAGTATTTCGTTCTTAATAGAGCTTTTAATCAGCGATAACACTTTGTATTCATTGAGTTTTGTATGGTTCAATTAGCGCGCAACACTACACTAGAGAACGTGCAGGTACTCGTGTACGAACCCAACGGTGTTCCCGCCAGCGACAGGATGGCCCATGTGCGTGAAGTGCCAACCATGACCGCCGGTCGCGCGGCGCTGGTCGAACTCATCCACCGTTATCTCGGCGGCTTGCTCGACCCTTTCGTCACCCTGCTGGAAGTCCACAAGCTGATGTATTTCATGCAGGAGGCCGGTGAGCCGCTCCGACTGAAGTATGTCAAAGCTCCCTACGGCCCCTATGCCGAGAACCTGCGCCATGTGCTGCGCGCGGTTGAAGGCCACCTGATTGCCGGTTATGCCGATGGCGGCGACGCGCCCGACAAGCCTCTCTCCCTCGTGCCCGGCGCGGTGGACGAAGCCAAGGGCTTCCTCGATCAGCACGCGACCAGCCGCGCCCACTTCGAGCGCGTTACGCGCCTGGTTGAGGGCTTCGAGTCGCCCTACGGTCTGGAACTGCTGGCTACCGTGCATTGGGTAATGAGCCGCGAGGGCGTGAGCGAACCCGGCGATGTGGCAAGGCAGGTTCATGACTGGAACGCCCGCAAGCGGCAGTTCACGCTCCGCCAGCTTGCCATCGCGGAAGAACGGTTGAAGACCCAGGGCTGGCTGTCGCCCGAAGCTGTCGCGGCCCATTGAAGAAGCACACCTGATGCATGCAAAGACAAAAACAACGCTCACGCCCCTGGCATTGAAAGATGCGCCCGCACTGATCGAGTCGGTTTTTCCCGCGCAGAAGGTGTCGTTCGAGGCGCAAAAGGAGCGCAAGGCAAATCTCGGCCAGACCTTGACCGGGCTTGGTTCCTACTGGAAAGGCCGCAAGCCGCTGATTCTGGTGCGCGCCATCGTGCTGGGCAGTCTGCTGCCGCCCACGGACGACGCGGAGACCGACCTCGCCATCTTCGAGAAGCTGATGGCCTTCGACGACGAAGGCTTGGCACGCCGCGCGCTGGCGGCCAATGCTTTCCCGGCGGCCAGGTTGCAGGAACTGATCCCGGTCTCCGATCCGGAGCACTATTTCGGCGGGCGCGGCTGGCGGCGCGACATCACCGACGACGACAAACTCGTTCTGTACCGGCAGGCAGTGGCAACCCTGTCCAGCTACGAAGAAAAAGCGAGCATCAGCAAGCGCCCGGAAGAAGTGGATCAAGACTGGCTCTATGCGCCGGTGTGGCCGGAAGTCAATCGCCACTACGCACATTGGGGCGTGAACGCGCAGTCGCTCCCGGAACTGGTCGAGCAGTTCGGCCTCCTGCGCTATGGTCGCCGCCCGCGCGTGGGCGACACCTTCAGCGGCGGCGGCTCCATTCCCTTCGAGGCCGCACGCATCGGCTGCGATGTCTATGCCTCCGACCTCAACCCCGTCGCCTGCATGTTGACCTGGGGCGCCTTGAACATCATCGGCTCCAGTCCGGAGCGGCGAACTGAAATCGAGAAAGGGCAGGAACGTGTCGCCAAGGCTGTGGATGCCGAGATCACGAAGCTGGGCATCGAGCACGACAAGCAAGGCAAGCGCGCCAAGTCATACCTGTATTGCTTGGAGACCCGTTGCCCGGAAACGGGCTGGATGATTCCGCTGTCTCCCTCGTGGGTGATTTCCAAAAGTCGGAATGTCATCGCCCGCTTGAAGCCGGATCACGACAACAAGCGGTTCGACATCGAGATCGCCAGCGGTGTTTCGGATGCGGAAGTGGCCTCCGCCGACAAGGGCACCGTGCAAGATGGTGACATGGTCTATGCGTTGGACGGCAAGACCTATCGCACACCCATCAAGACGCAGCGCGGCGATTACCGGAATGCCGATGGCAGCGGCGGCAATCGTCTGCGCCGCTGGGAAAAGAGCGATTTCAAGCCGGGGCCGGACGACATCTTTCAGGAGCGGCTCTACGCCATTCACTGGATCGCCAAGGCCACGCTGAACAAGTCGCGGCAGGAAACCTGGTTCGCCGCCCCGACGGATGCCGATTGGGAGTGCGAGCGCCGCGTGGAAAAACTCGTCGCCGAAAACTTGAGCCGCTGGCAGGAAGAAGGCTTGGTGCCGGATATAGCCATCGAGCCGGGCGACAAGACAGACGAGTTGATCCGCACGCGAGGTTGGTCGCACTGGCACCATTTGTTCAATGCCCGCCAATTGGTGTTCTTGAAGATATTGCGAACACATTGCCTGGCTGACAGCGAGGCTGCTGCGATGACCTTGTTCTTCACCAAGGTCACTGACTGGTGCAACAAGGGATGCCATTGGCACACAGGTTGGGAAAAGCCAGAAAACATCTTCTACAACCAAGCCTTCGATACGTTCTGGAACTACGGGACTCGGTCAGCATATTTCCTGCTGTCGCAGTGGGGACTTGGAACTGCACGTTTCACCGATCTTTCCCACATCAAGGCAAAGATCATCACAGCAGAAGCCAAGCAGCCGGACCGATCAGAAATATTTGTCACCGACCCACCTTATGCAGATGCGGTGATTTACCACGAGATCACCGAGTTCTTCATCGCCTGGCTGCGCAAGAACCCGCCCAAGCCGTTCGACGAATGGATTTGGGATTCCCGGCGGGCGCTGGCCATCAAAGGCTCCGGCGAGGATTTCCGGCGCGGCATGGTCGCCGCCTACAAGGCAATGGTGGAGCACATGCCGGACAACGGCATACAGTGCGTGATGTTTACCCATCAGGACACCGGCGTCTGGGGCGACCTGACAGGTATCTTCTGGGCGGCGGGCCTGCAAGTGGTAGCCGCGTGGTACATCGCCACTGAAACAACTTCTGAACTCAAGAAAGGCGGCTACGTCCAGGGCACCGTCATCCTGATGCTCAAGAAGCGCGAAGCGGGCGAGCGCACTGGCTTCAAGCAGCGCCTGCTGCCCGCCGTGCGGCTGGAGGTGGCCCGCCAGATCGAATCCATGATGCACCTGAACGACACGGTAAAGGCGCGTCACGGCGAGCCGGTGTGGGGCGATTCCGACTTGCAGATGGCCGGCTACGCGGCGGCGCTGAAGGTGCTGACCGCCTACACCCACATCGGCGGCGAGGACGTTACCAGTTCCGCGCTGCGCCCCCGCGCGCGCGGCGAAGTGACCGTGGTGGACGAAATCGTCCAGCAGGCGGCGGAGACCGCGTCCAGCCTGCTGGTGCCCGAAGGGCTGACGGGCGATACGTGGGCCAGGCTCGCGGGCATCGAACGCTTCGTGCTGCGCATGCTGGATATGGAAACCACCGGCGCGGCCAAGCTGGACAACTACCAGAACTTCGCCAAAGCCTTCCACGTCGAGGACTACGCCCGCGTGATGGGCGACATGCGCCCCAACCACGCGCGCCTGAAGCGCGTGAGCGAATACGCTTCGCGCGATCTGACCGACGCCACCGAGATCGGTGCGGCCCGGCTGGGGCGGCTCATCATTGCCCTGCAACAACTGGGCAAGGACACCGAGCCGCAGGTCATCGTCGATCAACTGCGCGGCGAGATGGTGGATTTCCTCGAAGTCCGCCCCTTGCTGGTGGAGTTGCTGGTCTTTATCGAGCAAAAATCGCCTGAACCGGAGGCGCGCAATGCCGCCGAGGTGCTGGGCGCGCGCCTGAAGAATCTGCGTTTCGGCGATTGAGGGCGCAAGAAATGCCCATCCGCCGTTTCTCCTCCCGCACCCACCGGCTGGATGCGAGCTTCCTGATGCGGCATCTGGCTGGCGCCAGGAGCTACAAGCGCATTGCGGGCTACTTCACCAGTTCCCTGTTCGAGGTGGCGGGCGAAGCTCTGGAGCAGATTCCGGAAGTCAAGATCGTCTGCAACGTGGACATCCACCCGGATGACTTGAAGGTGGCTCAACTGCTCGAGAGCAAGATGCTGGGCCGCTGGAACGAGCGCGGTCTGGAGGCTGAGGCCTTGCTGAACCGCGAACGCTACCGGCGGCTGGATGCCTTTCTCCAGAAGCACGGGCCAGCGGTTCGCGTCGCGCCTGACGACATCTGTGGCTTCGTGCATGGTAAAGCAGGCGTGATCACGCTGGCCGACGGCCGCAGGCTGGGCTTCATCGGCTCGATGAACGAAACGAAGAGCGGCTGGCAGCGCCACTATGAAATCCTGTGGGAAGACGAGTCGCCGGAAAGCGTGGCGTGGATCGAGGAGGAATTCGACTTCCTCTGGAACGCCGCCAAGCCGCTGCCGCAGGCCGTGATCCGCGAGGTGCGTCGGCGCGGCTACCGGCGCGAGATCGAGTTCACCGAGATCGATGACGATGAGAACCTTGCGCCTGCGGCGCTGATCGAGTCGCCGCTGTACCGCGAAGGGCAACAACTCCAGCCGTGGCAGCAGGGCTTCCTGACCGAGTGCCTGCGGCACCAGCGCCTGTACGGCACGGTGCGTCTGCTGCTGGCCGACGAGGTGGGCCTGGGCAAGACGCTTTCGCTGGTCATTGCTGCATTGACGCTGTGCCTGCTATCCGACAGGGACAATGGCTCGCGCCGTCCGGTGGCGATCTTCGCTCCCGCCACGCTGACCGAGCAATGGCAGACCGAAATGCTGGACAAGCTGGGCATTCCGACCGCGCGTTGGGACACCGTGGGCAAGGTTTGGCTGGACGCGGACGAGCGCGTCCTGTCGCCTGCGGGACGTGAGCAGATCGCCCGTTGCCCGCTGCGGATTGGCGTCGTCTCCACTGGTCTGATGATGCGCGATTCGCTGGAGAAGCAGCATCTGCTGGGCATGCGCTTTGGCGTCGTCATTCTGGATGAAGCGCACAAGGCCAGAACGCGTCAGGGCTTCGGCAAGGAAGCTGGAACGCCGAACGAATTGCTGGCCTTCATGCGCGAGATCGCCGCGCGGGCTGACCATGTGCTGTTGGGCACGGCCACGCCGATTCAGACCAACCCCGCCGATCTGTGGGATTTGCTGGGCATCCTGCATCAGGGTCCGGGGCGCTTCGTGCTGGGCCACGACCTTGCGCCGTGGCGCCGGCCCAATGAAGTGCTCGATATCCTCGCGGGCCGTGTGGAGGTGGGAACGCTCGCACACGCTTGGGAATTGTTGCGCTCGCCCCTGCCGCGTACGGAATCCACAAGCGAACCGCGCGCCCGGCGTTTGTTCTCGGCGATCCGGCAAGACCTGGGCTTGCAGAACGGCGAATGGCAGACTAACCGTTCGCTGGCAGATTTGACGGAAGAGACGCGGGAGATTCTGGAGGAGGAACTGGAGCGCCGTATCGCCGGGGCCACCCTGTTCCAGCGCGAAAACCCGTTGGTGCGTCACGTCGTGCTGCGCAAACGCCAGCAGCTTGAAGATGCGGGGCTGTTGGCTCGCGTGGGCGTGGACGTCCACCCGGAACGCGAGCAGGTATCGGAACAACGCGCCTTCGATACCTTGTTCGAGGACAAGGCGCTGCGCACGTCGGAGGACTTCCGGCAGGCATATGGCGAAGCCCGCGCTTTCGGCAAGGCACTGGCCAAGCGCGGCAAGGGCAGCGGTTTCATGAAGAACCTGATGGAGCAGCGCATCTGCTCCAGCATCCACGCGGGCTTGGCGACGGCGCGGCGCTTGCTGCAAGGCGATGCCGAGCACGAGGAGGACGAAGAGCAGGAAGCCGACATCAAGGTCGAAACGGGCGAAGAACGCGAGGTTTTGCAACGGCTGAGCGCCCGGCTCGAACGGCTGGATACCGACCCGAAGATGAAGGCCGTCGTCCACTTCCTCGACAAGGAGAAGTGGCTGGGCTTGGGCGTCATCATCTTCAGCCAGTATTACGACACGGCGAGGTGGCTGGCCGACTCGCTGGCAGCCCGCTACCCGGAAGAAGCCGTCGGCCTGTACGCAGGCGCAGGCCGCAGCCGCCTCTACCAGCGCGGCGACAGCGTGACCGTCGAGCGCGAAACCTTGAAGCGCATGGTGGCCGAGCATCAGATTCGCGTCATGGTGGCCACCGACGCCGCGTGCGAGGGCTTGAACCTGCAAACCTTGGGCACGCTGATCAACGTCGATCTGCCGTGGAACCCGACACGGCTCGAACAGCGTATTGGGCGCATCAAACGCTTCGGGCAGCGGCGCGAAACCGTAAACATGCTGAACCTCGTGTTCGAGCAGACCGTGGACGAGAAGATCTACGAGCGCCTGTCCGAGCGCATGAAGAACCGCTACGACCTCTTCGGCTCGCTGCCTGACACCATCCGGGATGAGTGGATCGAGGACATCGAGACGCTGGGCGAGCGGCTGGACGAATACATCGACGCCCAGAAGACCGCGACGGGCTTCGACCTGCGCTATACCGGAACGATGATGCCGCCGGAGAAGGATTGGCGCGAGTTCTCGACGGTGCTGTCGAGGCGCGACCTCGCCACGCTGATGAGCACGGCGTGGAGATGACTGGCCGCCAAAATGGGGAAAGAACACGCACGTGCTTCAATCCCTGGACCAGAAACCCTTTGCATTTCTACTTCTGCATACCTGCCTCGCGCCTGGCGGCAAAGCGCTGGTAAAAATAAATGGCGGCCAGCACGACGACGCCGGGAATTTCCCACTCGATGCGCGGCGAGACCAGGGCGAAGCCGGCGACCAGGAGCAGGACGCGTTCCCACTTGGCGCAAGGGCGGCGCAAATAGCCGGCGGAGCAGGAAGCGATGGCGAGGATGCCGAGGAAGGTGGTCAGGAAACCCTCCGCGAAACCAGCGAAGGAGAACTGTATCCACAATAGCTGAGGGAACATGACGAAAACATAGGGGACGATATACGCCGCGAAACCCAGCTTGAAAGCCTCGAAGCCGGTCTTGAAAGGATCGGACTTGGCGATTCCCGAGGCGGCGAAGGCGGCCAGCGCCACCGGCGGGGTGATGTCGGCGATGATGCCGAAATAGAAGACGAAGAGGTGGGCCGCCAAGGGCTGGATGCCGACCTGGATGAGCGCGGGGGCGGAGATGGTGGCCTGGATGATGTAGTTGGCGGTAGTCGGCACGCCCATGCCCAGGATGAGCGAACTGATCATCGTCAGGACGAGCGTGAAGAAGACGCTGCCGCCCGCCAGGTCGACGATGCCGCTGGCCATCTTGAGGCCAAGGCCGGACAGCGTGATGACGCCGACGATGATGCCGGCGGTCGCGCAGGCGATGATCACCGGCAAGGCCGCGCGGGTGCCGTCCTCGAGCCCTTGGATGATATCCCTGGGGCCGAGCCTCGTATCGGCGTGAATAAGGGAAACGCCAATGACCATGAACAGGCCGAACAGCGCGGCCAGCATGGGGGTGTAGCCTTGTTCCAGCGCGACGACGATGCCGACGATGGGCAGCGCCATGGTCCAGCGGGTTTTCAGGAGGCGGCGCCAGTCGGGCAGCCGTTCGGCGGGCATGCCCGAGAGGCCGACCCGCTTGGCTTCGAAATGTACGGACATGTAGATGCCGGTGAAGTAGAAAACGGCGGGAATGACGGCGCCCAGGGCGATCTGGAAATAGGGGATATTGAGGAACTCGGTCATGACGAAAGCGGCGGCGCCCATGATCGGCGGCATGATCTGGCCGCCGATCGAGGCGGCGGCTTCCACCGCGCCGGCAAACTGGCTGCGGTAGCCGATGCTTTTCATGAGCGGGATGGTGACCGATCCAGCCCCGACGACGTTGGCCACCGAACTGCCGGAGATGGTTCCCAGCAGCGCGCTGGAAACGACGGCGGCCTTGGCCGGGCCGCCGGGAGCGGCGCCGGTGACGCCGACGGCGACGCCGGTCAGCCAGTCGCCGATGCCCGACTTCTTGAGGAAGGCGGCGAAAAGCATGAAGAGGAAGATGAAGGTCGAGGAAACGTCGATGGGGATGCCGAGAATGCCCTCGGTGCTCAGCCATTGGAAGGTGACGATCCGTTCGATGGTAAAGCCGGGATGGGCGAGAAAGCCGGGCAAATGGGGGCCGACATAGGCGTAGATGAGGAAGATGATGGCGAGAGAGGTGATGACCACGCCGGCTACGCGGCGGCTGGCTTCGAGAACGAGCAGTACGGCGACCAGCGATACAAAGAAATCGAAATCGTTGTAATTGCCGGCCTTGTAGATGAGAGCCTGGTAGAAAACGACGTGATAGAGGGCGACGGCGGCGGACAACACGATGCATATCCAGTCGAACCAGCGCACCGTCTCGCTGTTTTTGCTCCGTATGACCGCGTAAAGGATGTATATGAGGACCAGGGCAAAGCCTACGTGCGGCGCGCGCTGCAGGGTCGAGGAAAATATCCCGAAGCCGGCGGTGTAAAGCTGGCCGAGCGACCAGACGACGCAGATGACCGTGATGACGGCGGGCCACCATCCCTTCAGTTTGCGGAAGGCGAACTCCGGATCGTACTTGGCGAGAATGGCTTCCGCTTCCTGCCCAGCCGTCTTGTCGGGGGTGAGAAGGCTGTCGATGGAAACTTTGTTTTCGTCGTCTCTGTTTGTCATGCACCCTCCGGCGGAAAAAAAGATAAAAAAAAGCTGAAAGCCGATGGCCGGCTTTCAGCGCGCGGAGCGATCTACCTGGGCAGTATCTCGGCGGGAATCTTGATCCCTTTTTCCTGGAAATACTTTACCGCGCCGGGGTGGAGAGGCGTCGTGACGCCGTCGAGCGCCTTTTCCAGGCTGATGTATTTGCCGGCGGCATGGGCCGCGCCGATTTCGGCGGCATTTTCATAAAAAGCCTTGGTCAGTTCGTATACGAGATCGTCCTTGAGGTCGCTCCTGCAGTAAAGCGCGGCCTGCATGTTGATCGTCAGGATATCCTTGTCGTTGCCGTAGGTTCCGGCGGGAATGGTGAACTGGCTGAAGAAAGGATACTTGGCTCTCAGCTTGTCGAACTCGGCGCCCTTGATCTCGAGCACTTTGATCTTGCGCACGGTCGCCACGTCCTGGATGGCGGCGGCGGGTACGCTGAGCACGCCGAAGTTGGCGTCGATGTGGCCGTCCTTGAATTTGCTGGCCGCGTCGCCGAAGCCGGCGTATTCGGGTTTGAAATCGCTGAACTGAAGCCCGTATTCGGCGAAGATGTCCTTGGAAATGACCGCCGTGCCGCTACCGACGGGACCGATCGCGACGCGCTTGTCCTTGAGTTCGGCGATGGAAGCGACCGGGCTGTCGGCGGCGACGAAACCTTGATAGACCTCGGGATAGACGACGCCGATGGCGCGGAAGTTCTGGATCGCCTTGGTGTCCTGGAAAGACTCGCCCTCGCCTTTCCAGGCGTACTCGGCGATATTGTTCATGGCCAAGGCAAGATGCGCTTCTCCCTTGCCGATGCGCTTGAAGTTTTCCACCGAGGCGCCGGAGGGTTGGGTAGTCACCTGCACCTTGCCGGCGAGGTGTTTGTTCCAGGTCGTGCCAATGGCTCCGCCGAGGGCAAAGTAGGTGCCGCCAGTGCTGCCGGTGAGCAGGAAGAGTTGTTCGGCCGCCGTGACGTGAGTGGCGATGGCGAAGGCCGCGAGGCCAAGGATGGTGGATATTCTGGCTTTCAATGTTTCTCTCCTTTGACGAAAAGACATGATCAAATGTTACATAATTGACCGTTTTGCAACAACGGTTACATCATCCACTAGCATGAAACATGCCAATGAAACTTTCGTGGAAAGCCGGGCGTTTCCGAGCGTTTCTAATCCAATACACTTGCCGGCGCACCACTGTGGTGCGGTAATGCACCAATGACGCTTGTTTTCTGTCTGTAAACCCAGCGTCCCGCCTCTTCCTTCGCAGGGGTGGAAAGACGCTCAGCCTTTCAAAACCGCGTCGGTGGCCTGCCCGATGGAAACCGCGAGGATGTCGACGACCTTGTCCAGATCGGCCCGGGTGGCGATGAACGGAGGCGCCAGCAGTATGTGATCGCCCAGGCGGCCGTCGATGGTGCCGCCCATCGGGTAGACCATCAGCCCGTTGTCCATCGCCCGCGACTTCACCCTGGCGTGGAGCTTTTTCGCCGGATCGAACGGGGTCTTGCTGGCGCGGTCTTCCACCAGTTCGACGCCGATGAACAGGCCGCGGCCGCGAATGTCCCCGACGAAGGAATGCGCTCCGAGGCGCTCCTTCAGTTGGCTTTTCAGGTAGTCGCCGTTTTCCCGCACGGCAATAAGCAGATTGTCGCGCGCGAGCACCTTCTGCACGGCCAGCGCCGCGGCACAGGCCACGGCGTGGCCGATATAGGTATGGCCGTGCTGGAACAGGCCGCTCCCCTTGCGCATCGGCTCGACGAGTTTCGCTTGCGCCATGAACGCGCCGATCGGCTGGTAGCCGCCGCCCAGGCCCTTGGCGATGGTGACGAGGTCGGGCACGACGTTTTCCTGTTCGAGCGCGAACAGGGTTCCGGTACGGCCCATGCCGCACATCACCTCGTCGGCGAGAAGGAGGATTCCGTGGCGGTCGCACAGTTCGCGCAGGCCCTTGAAGTAGCCCGGCGTCGGGGTGAGCGCGCCCGCGGTGGCGCCGACGACGGGTTCGGCGATGAAGGCGATGACGTTTTCCGGCCCGAGTTCCTGGAACTTGGCCTCGATTTCGGCCAGCAGGCGGCGGGTGTAGTCGTCCTGGCTTTCATCGTCGCGCCGGTCGCGGTATTCGTAGCAGGGAGAGACGCGGCCAACGTCCATCAAGAGAGGAGCGAACTGTTTCCGGCGCCATTCGTTGCCGCCGACAGCCAGTGCGCCCAGGGTGTTGCCATGGTAGCTTTGCCGGCGCGCGACGAACCGGGTGCGCTGGGACTCGCCGATTTCGACGAAATACTGGCGCGCGAACTTGAGCGCGCCCTCGATGGCTTCGGAGCCGCCGGAAACGAAGTAAACCTGGTCGATGCCGGCAGGCGCCGCCCTGGCCAGCAAGTCGGCGAGTTCCTCCGCCGCCTCGCTGGTGAAAAAACTGGTGTGCGCATAGGCCATCTTGTCGATCTGCGCGTGCATCGCCGCCAGCACCTCCGGATGCGCGTGACCGAGGCAAGACACTGCCGCGCCCCCGCAGGCGTCCAGGTACTTCTTCCCCTGCCGGTCGACGAAATACAGGCCGCTCGCGGTTGCCGCGGCCAGGGGCGTCGAAAGCAGGGAGCGATGAATGATATGGCTCATGGAGGTCTCCAAAATCGTCGGCAATACCCGGCTTCCGGGCTTCAAGGCAGGCGCCGCGCGCGCGGCGACGGTACGTTTCCCGGTTGCTTTAGATCACAGACCGCGTGATGAAACGTGTGTACGATATAATAATATAAGTGCAATGAATGTTACAACGTCTTTGAATGGCGGTGCCGTGGATGACATTCGGCAAGCTTTTCAATGTTGAAGGAGTGGTTCGAAGATGAAGCGAAGCGTGTTGAAGCCCGTCGTCTCGGCCAGGGAGGCGGCAGGCCACGTAAAGAAGGGCGATTCGCTCATGGTGGGCGGATTCAACTATGGCGGCATCCCCTACACCCTGGTCGACGCGCTCCTCGACGCCGGCACGGACGCCTTGACCCTGATCTCCAACGACACGGCCTATGAGAACGTGGGCCACGGCCGGCTCGTCGCCGAAGGAAGGGCCAGGAAGGTGATCGCGTCGCACGTGGGACTGAACAAAAAGACCGGCGAGTTCTATCACGCCGGCAAGCTCGAACTCGAGCTATGTCCCCAAGGCACCTTCGTCGAGCGGATTCGCGCCGGCGGTTCCGGCCTCGGGGGATTTCTCACGCCGACCGGCGTCGGCACGGTCGTCGAGGAAGGCAAGCGGGTCATCGAGGTGAATGGGAAGAAATATCTGCTCGAACTGCCGCTGCGCGCCGACGTGGCGTTCGTGAGGGCGTACAAGGCGGACCGGGCGGGCAATCTGGTCTACCGCGGTACGAACAGGAATTTCAACCCGACGATGGCCCTGGCCGCGGAGACGACGATCGCGGAAGTCGATTCCGTCGTGGACGTCGGCGAACTCGATCCGGACCACATCGTGACGCCGGGCATCGTCGTCGACATGCTGGTGGTGAAAGGAGGGTCCTACTATGCTTCCAGAACTTGATGAAACCGTCGTCAAGGAACGCATCGCCAGACGGATCGCGCTGGAGTTCGAGGACGGAGAAGTCGTCAACCTGGGAATCGGCATTCCGACGCTCGTCTCCGACTACATACCGCAAGGCGTGAATATCATCTTCCAGACCGAGAACGGCGCCATCGGGGCCGGTCCGGCGCCGGCCGTTCCCGACTTGAAGTGCATCGGAGCCGGCGGACGCATCATCTCCCTGCTGCCGGGGGGCTGCTTCTGCTCCAGCGACACGAGCTTTGGCCTGATCCGCGGCGGACACATCGACACCACGGTCCTTGGCGCGCTGGAAGTCGACCAGAACGGCGACATCGCCAACTGGATGGTGCCTGGCAAGAGCGTTCCCGGCATGGGCGGCGCGATGGACCTGGTCGTCGGGGCGCGCAGGGTCTTCGTCGCCATGACCTTCGCCACCAGGAAAGGCGCGCCGAAAATCCTGAAGAAATGCACGCTCCCGCTCACCGCGGTCGGCGCCGTGACCATGATCTTCACGGAATTCGCCGTCTTCGGTTTCGGGGCCGGCGGCTTGAAATTGCTCGAAATAGCGCCCGAAGTCAGCCTGGAGCAGATACGGGAACACACCGGGGCACAGTTCCGGATCGCCGATCCCCTGCCCTTGATGAAAGGAACGGAAACGAAAGAAATGGAGGCGGCATGATGAACAAAATCGTGATCCTGAGCGCGTGTAGAACTGCGGGCGGCAGATTTGGCGGGCAGTTCGCCAGCTTGGACGCGACCGACCTTGGCGGCGCGGCCTTGAAGGAAGCGCTTGCGCGCTCCGGCGTCCCGGCCGCGGAGATCGGCGAAGTCATCATGGGCAACGGCTGGCAGGCAGGCGTTGGCGCGAACCCCGCCCGCTTTGCCATGAGCAAGGCGGGCATCCCAATGAGCGTGCCGGCATTCACGGTCAATATCCGTTGCGGATCGAGCCTGCGCACGCTGATGCTGGCCGGCGACCGGATACGCCTCGGCGACGCCAGCGTCATGATGGCGGGGGGAATGGAAAGCGCGACCCGCGCGCCTTACGTTCTCCCCGAGGCGCGATGGGGGTTTCGCATGGGCGAGCAAAAGGCCTTGGACGTACTGCACGCGGACGGCTTTTTTTGCCCGATGACAAAAAAACTGATGGGCGAAATTACCGAGAACTGGGTCGTCCGGGAGTTTTCGATCTCCAGGAAGGAACAGGACGAATTCGCGTGCAACAGCCACGCGAAGGCCGTCGAGGCGATCGAGAAAGCCCGTTTCAAGGACGAGATCGTGCCCATCGTCGTGAAGGACCGCAAAAAGGGAGACCTCGTCTTCGACACGGACGAAAACCCGAGAAAAGATACGACCGTCGAATCGCTGGGCCGCCTGCCGGCAATCTTCGCCAAGGAAGGCGGCACGATAACGGCGGGATCGAGCTCGGCCTTGTGCGACGCCGCCAGCGCCCTGGTCCTGGCCGACGCCGAGTGGGCAAGAGCACACGGACTCAAGCCCCTGGCCGAGATCGTGAGCTACGCCGTGACGGCCCGCGCCCCCGAGCATTTTCCGATCGCGCCGGTGGATACGGTGAAACTCGCCCTCTCCTCGGCGAAGATGAACCTCGACGACATCGACCTGATCGAGATGAACGAAGCCTTTGCCGCCCAGGTCATCGCCTGCCACCGGCTGCTTCCCTTCGACACGGACAGGCTGAACGTCTGCGGCGGAGCGATCGCCCTGGGACATCCGATCGGCGCGACCGGCGCGAAGATATTGACGACGCTCCTCTACAGCCTGAAACGGCTCGGGAAGGAAACAGGCGTGGCGGCGGCGTGCGTCGGTGGCGGCCAGGGCGTGGCGATGGTCGTCAAAATGCTGGAGAACTGAAAGCCGCTCGGGTCAGGACCATCGCCTGCGCGGATGTCGCAAGTGGTTGAAAGGAATCGTTTATATCCAGGTTGTCACGACGGGTCCAGGGCGAGCGTATTTGACTTTCAGGAAGCAGGCGGGCCGGTGGGAGGCGTTCGGCGGTTTCGCGCCGGACGGACGAATGTCGGGTTGCGCCGCTATGCGGCTTACCCAACACCGCGCCGGCGCCTCCTTGCCACTGGCAAGTGACATTCCCGATGAGGCAAGCCCGCGGCCTCCCGCCCGAAGCGTCGAAGACGGGAAGCCAAATAAGGCTAAAGTTTGCCGAACCGAGGCCGTTACAGCCAAGGAATACCACTCTGTCCAGAGGGACATCATGCTGGCCATCAATCCATATACCGCGAATTCGTGGGGAAGCGCCTCGCCGCTGGCGGGCGTTGCCGCGTCCGGCGCGGTGGAGAACGACGGCAAGACCGCCGCCGGCAACACGGACAGCAGCGCCTCGGTTTCCAATCTCGCCCGGCAGTTGAGCGAAGCCGCGGCGCGCGCGGCGGCGCGCGACGCCAGCATGACGATGCCGCAACTGGCGATGGAAGA
>JAISQQ010000096.1 GCA_031274075.1 Accumulibacter sp. | reverse complement strand
GGGACAGACCACGATTAAATTTTGTAATTAATCGTGGTTTATCCAATATTATTCCTGTCCCCTATTATTTTTCGTCCGTCCAAACCGTAGGGCGGGAAAGCGAAGCGCCTCCCGCCGGTCGTTCCTCTCCGCCGTGCCAGCGGCGCATATCGACTGTCCTTTGATCTTGGTTTGCGGCGCAAAGCGCCGGAGACAAACGAACTGGATTCCGGCTTTCGCCGGAATGACGTAATAATAGTAATAATAGGGAACATCAGGATGAATGAGTGCAGCGTTATCCACCCTTTTCCCCGTTATCCAAGCCATTCCCACGCTGGCAGAACTTCAATCATTTCACCTTCCTGCGGCAGGGTTTGTTTTTGGTCGAGCGTCAGGATGAGCAAACGTTTTGCCCGTGTTTGCGCCTTGGCTGCAAGCAGCCCGCGTACTTCCCGCGCCATGTTTTCCTCCGTCAGCCGCCAGCACACCTGCCATGCGGCATCCTGGGTAACGAAGTCGCATTCCCACGCGGCTTTTTCGGCGGCGTAACAAGACTCCATTTTGCGCCGCAGCAGTTCCAACGCCACCGCGTTTTCCAGCCGCCTGCCCTTGTCCGGCATGGTTTGTGGGGAATTGGCGCGGCGCAATCCGTTGTCTATCGCGTAGTATTTTGGCGGCGCGACCACCCTCTGCTTGAACGATGCGCTGAATTTCGGGACGGCGAACAGCAGATAGGCGTCTTGCAGGAAGGCGATGTATTGCGAAACGCGGTTAACGGAGGTGATGGCGAGATTTTTGGCGAGCGTTTGCAGTGAGAAAGGCTGCCCGGTGTTCGCCAGCAGAAAAAGCAGAAGGTTCATGACGCTCCGCGATTCCCGCAAGCCATGCCGCGCCACGACATCGCGCTGGACGATGTTGCGGGCGAGTTCGCGCAGGATTTCGTCGCGGCGGGAAAGCAGAAACAGGGGGAATCCGCCGTCGTCCAGAAAGGCTTCCAGCGATTCCGCGTTGCGCTCGCGCTGCGTGTAGGTCAAATACTCCGAGTAGCAAAACGGAAAAACCACATGCGGCAAGTGCCGTCCGGTCAGCTTTGCGCCAAGACCGATGCCGAGCAGCGAGGCGTTGGAACCCGTGACGCACAGCGTCCGCCCACGATCGAGCAGGGTTCTCGCCAGCCGTTGCCAGCCTTCAATTTCCTGTACCTCATCGAGAAACACCGGCGTTGGCGCGGGCGCGAGTTCGTCGAGCAATTCCAGCCACAGAGGAAAGTCCGCCGCCGTCATTGCAAAAAGCCGGGTGTCCTCGAAATTGCAATAGAACACGCCGCCATTTTCCCGCGCGAGCTGTGCCTGCAAGGTGCTTTTCCCACAACGCCGAACGCCTGTCAGTACGGTCGCCATGCCCGGCACTGGCGCCAAATCTCCCGCGACTGCGCGTACAACCTCATGCGGCGCGGGTGGCGGCAGGGCTTGTGTTTGCAGGATTTTGTAAAGTGTATCTTTAAGCATTACAAAAGTGTATCTTCGTAATGCACATTATGCAAGGGTGGGCGAACATGGCGTTGTTCGCCATTTAATCCGGGGTGAATAATAGCGAACGCTTCAACCGACAGGAGGCCAAGACGAAATAGAGCGAAATCGACCGGCATTCGAACAACTGTTGGCTGACGGTCACGAATGAGGAAGACCGGGGGTGGCGGGAAAGCGGGTATGGGAAATCAAATACGGGGCACGCGGCAAGGATTGGCGGGCAAATCCTTGCCGGGCGGTGTATCCATTTCCAAAGGGAAGCGCTCCTATCCTGAAATACGGGTGCCGGTGTTGCCTTTGACCGCTTCCCGCAACTTGCCGGGGGTAGTGATCAGGCCAGAACCGCCGGTGGCTTTGACGAAACGCAACAGGGCGTCTATTTTCGGTCCCATGTTGCCCGCCGGGAATTCGCCGGCGGCCAGATACTCCTCGGCCTCGGCCACGCTCAGGTGGTCGAGCCACTTCTGGTCCGGCTGCCCGAAGCGCACGGCCACCTTTTCCACCGCCGTCGGCAGTATCAGCATATCGGCTCGCAGCGCGCTGGCCAGGAGCGCGGCGGAGCGATCCTTGTCCACCACCGCGTCGATCCCGATCAGTTCGCCCGAAGGCCCCTGGATCACAGGAATGCCTCCCCCGCCAACGGCGATGACCGTCAGGCCCGCCTCGATCATCCGGGAAATCGGTTCCAGTTCGACTATCTTTATCGGGGCGGGGGAAGCCACGACCCGCCGCCAGCCCCGGCCGGAGTCTTCGACCACCCGCCAACCCTGTTCCCGCTCCAGGACGCGGGCACGCTCTTCGGTAAACCAACCGCCGATGGGCTTGACCGGGGCGGCGAAGGCCGGGTCCTTTGCGTCGACGAGGGTCTGGGTGACCACGGCCACAGGCTCCCGCTTCAGACCTCTGCGGGCGAAGGCGTTGCGCAGGGACTTGCAGAACATGTAGCCGACCACGCCCTGGGTCGTCGCGCCCGCGAAGTCCATGGGCATCTGCGGCACCTCGTTGCTGGCCAGTTCGGAGCGGCGCAGCATCAATCCGATCTGGGGCCCGTTGCCGTGGGAAATCACCACATTCCATCCGTCCAGCATCAGGTCGGCGATGTGTTCGGCCGCTTCCACGGCTCTTTCATACTGATCGACGAGGCTCAGGCGATCCTGGTCCGGGGTCAAGGCGTTGCCGCCGATGGCGATTACCGCCAACTTTTCTTTCACTATATTATTCATTTCACTGTCCTTTTTTGCATTGGCCCCTCAGAAGCTGTTTTGGAAATCAGAAAGACATTTGAGAAGCAGATGGATCATCCAGGGTAGGGCGCGATCTCCGAGCGCGCCGGGGGGCGGCGGTTTCGGAGAAACCGCCCTACCTTCACCCAGGGCTTGAATTGAGGTTTTTGCGATCTATGCATTTCTCGTACCCATTTTTTTAAAACAGCCCCTCAGGGCGAAGAGCACCCCGCAGAGCAGATCGGCCCCGGAACTGTGCCCGTGAGTCAATATTCGGGTGAGCGCCTGCCTGAACAAATTTTCATTTCTCCGCACCGCCGCTTCGGTCATCAGGCAAAGGGTATGGTCGAAGCGGCGGGCCAGAGCGGCCCGAAGGTAGGCGAGGCTGACCCGGCCGGTCAGGCCGGGACGGCGGATCAAGGCGGCGAGCTGTTCATGCAGTTCGCCGCATTGCGGCAGCACGGCCAGTAAACCGATGATGA
>JAISQQ010000067.1 GCA_031274075.1 Accumulibacter sp. | reverse complement strand
CTGTCCTCTGTCCTCTGTCCTCTGTCCTCTGTCCTCTGTCCTCTGTACTCTGTCCTCTGTCCTCTGTCCTCTGTCCTCTGTCCTCTGTCCTCTGTCCTCTGTCCTCTGTCCTCTGTCCTCTGTCTTCTGTCTTCTGTCCTCTGTCCTCAGTCCTCAGACCTCCGCCCCGACCAGCGCGCCATTCTCTTCCATCCAGGCGCGGCGGCCGGCGGATTCGTTTTTGGCCATCAGCATGTTCATCACCGGGCGGGCGTCGGCGTCGGGGGGCAGGCGCACGCGTACGAGGCGACGGGTGTCGGGCGACATGGTGGTTTCCCAGAGTTGTTCCGGGTTCATTTCGCCCAGGCCCTTGAAGCGCGACAGGCCGACCGATTCGGGCTTGACGCCGTCCATCTTCAGGCGGTCGAGCAGGGCGCCGCGCTCGGCGTCGTCGAGCGCGTAGAGCTTGCGCGGCGGGCGTTTCTTGCCTTGCGCGGGAACGTCGAGGCGGTAGAGCGGCGGCTGTGCGAAGTACAGATGGCCGTGTTCGATCAGTTTGGGGAAATGGCGGTAGAACAGCGTGCATAGCAGGACCCGGATGTGGCTGCCGTCGACGTCGGCGTCGGTCATGATCACCACCTTGCCGTAGCGCAGGTTGTCGAGCACCGCGCCGGACGCGCCGGGGGCGTGCGGGTCGATGCCGAGCGCCACGGCGATGTCGTGTATTTCGCGGTTGGCGAACAGGCTGCCAGGATCGACTTCCCAGGTGTTGAGCACCTTGCCGCGCAGCGGCAGGATCGCCTGCGTTTCCTTGTCGCGGCCGGACTTGGCCGAGCCGCCGGCGGAATCGCCTTCGACGAGGAAGAGTTCGTTGCGCGAGATGTCCTCGCTCTGGCAGTCCGACAGCTTGCCGGGCAGGATGGCGACGCCGGACTGCTTCCTCTTTTCCACCTTTTGTCCGGCGCGCGAGCGGGCCTGCGCGGCCTTGATCGCCAGTTCGGCGATCTTCCGGGCGTCGTCGGGGTGTTCGTTGAGCCACAATTCGAGCGGGTCGCGCAGCATGCGCGAGACCAGCGCGACGGCGTCGCGCGAATTCAGCCGCTCCTTGATCTGCCCCTGGAACGAGGGGTCGAGCACGCGCGCGGCGAGGACGAAGGAGAGGCGCGAAAAGACGTCCTCGGCGGCGAGCTTGACGCCCTTGGGCAGCAGGGCGTGGTGTTCGGCGAAACTTCGCACCGCGTCGAAGGCGGCCTGGCGCAGCCCGGTCTCGTGCGTGCCGCCGGCCGGCGTCGGGATCAGGTTGACGTAGGATTCGCGCGCCAGGTTGCCATCGGCGCTCCAGCAGATCGCCCAGGCCGCGCCGGAACCGGCGGGGAAGTTCTCGTCGCCGGCGGCGGCGTAGTTTTCGGCGGCGAAGATCGCTCCGGCGGTCTCGCCGTCGAGCTGTTCGGCGAGGTACTGCGGCATGCCGTCGGCGAAGCGCCAGGTCTTCGTTTTCCCGCCCGTTTCCCCGCCTTCGGTGAGCAGCGAGATTTCCAGGCCGGGCAACAGCACCGCCTTGCTGCGCAGCAGGCGTTCGAGTTCGGCGGGCGGCAGGCGCGGGGAGTCGAAGAATTGCGCGTCCGGCCAGACGCGGAGCCGGGTGCCGCTGGCGCGCCGGCCGCTGTCGCCGATGCGCGCCAGCGGTTCGGCGACCTTGCCGCCGGCGAAGACGATGCGATAGCGCCCGCCGTCGCGCATTACCTCGACTTCCAGCCGCGTGGACAGGGCGTTGGTCACCGATACGCCGACGCCGTGCAGGCCGCCGGAGAAACGGTAGGCCGAGCTGCCGTCGCTCTTGTTGAACTTGCCGCCGGCGTGCAGTTGGGTGAACACCACCTCGACCGTCGGCACGCCTTCGAGCGGGTGGATTTCCACCGGAATGCCGCGCCCGTCGTCCTGCACCGTGACCGAGCCGTCGCCGTGCAGCGTCACCGCGATGCGTTTACAGTAACCGCCGAGCGCCTCGTCGGCGGCGTTGTCAATGGCTTCCTGCACGATGTGCAGCGGATGGTCGGTGCGCGTATACATGCCGGGGCGGTGGCGCACGGGTTCCAGCCCCTTGAGCACGGAAATGGATTCGGCGGTGTAACTCATGATCCTGGGCCGTCAGGCGCGAATATGAAAGGTGGTGGATTATACGGCCTTCGGTGCGCGTTCCGGAGAACGCGGGAAACCCTGGGCGAACGGCCAAGGACGGCCGCGCCGGCCGTCGGGACGATATGACGATCCGGATTATAAGATTATGCATGAGGCGTGCATAAGCAAATAGAAATCGATTCGTTGGGAAGACGGGCGGAAGCTCCTAGACTACGGACTCCCATCTCCATGAAAGGAAGGACTCGATGACTATCCGGAAACTGTTTGGCGGTTTTGCGCTGGGCCTGCTGCTTGCCGCCGGAAGCGGCGCGGCGAAGGCCGATACCACCTTGCTCAACGTCTCTTATGACCCGACGCGCGAGTTTTACCAGGACTATAACGCGGCGTTTTCCAAATACTGGCAGGACAAGACCGGAGAAAAGGTCAGCGTCAGGCAGTCGCACGGCGGCTCGGGCAAGCAGGCGCTCAAGGTCATCGACGGCCTGGATGCCGACGTCGTTACCCTGGCCCTGGCCTTTGACGTTGGCGCGCTGGCCGGGAAAAAGCTGATTCCGGACGATTGGCAGAAACGCCTGCCGCAGAACGCCTCGCCCTACACATCGACCATCGTTTTCCTGGTGCGCAAGGGCAACCCCAAGCAAATCAGGGACTGGGACGACCTGGTCAAGCCGGACATCGGCATCATCACCCCGAACCCCAAGACCTCCGGCGGCGCCCGCTGGAACTACCTGGCCGCCTGGGCCTTCGCCTTGCAGCAGCCGGGCG
>JAISQQ010000023.1 GCA_031274075.1 Accumulibacter sp. | reverse complement strand
CAGTTTAACCAGATTCTCGCGGCGGACGCTAGCCTCGACGGCGCGCGCGGCCTCCTGGCGCAGCCAGCGCAGGCACCAATAGCGTTCCATGCCGCGCTGGAACTCGGCGTAGGCGCTGTAGCAAAGATCGAAGTCGCGCATCGCCGCGAACAGGAGTTCCGAGCGCGGCTTGAACGGCGGCGCCTGGCCTTGCAGGCAGGCCGCCAGTTGCCATTGATTGACCAGGTCGACGTAGCGCCGCAGCGGCGACGACGCCCAGGCGTACTGTTCGACGCCCAGCCCTTCGTGCGGCAAGGGCGAGGTGGTCAGGCGCACCTTGCCCGCCGTCTGCCCGCGATAGATCGCGGGGACGCCCTTTTGGGCCAGCAGGCCGCCCCAGGTGCTGTTGGCGACGATCATCAGCTCCGAGACCAGCTTGTCGAGCGGACTGCCGCGCCGGCGTTCGCTGATCTCGACCCGGCACGCCTCGGGGTCGTCGAGATCGCCGCGGATGGCGAAATCGTAATCGTTGACGCCCTGCATCGCCGACGGCTTGCCGCGCCGGCCCTCGCAGGCGCAGGCCAGCCGCCACAGCGTCTCCAGTTCGTCGCGGAACGGAAACTCCGCGAGGCCCGCGACCAGCGTCCGTTCATTGAACAGCGGCTCGAGCTCGTGGTGCCGCAGGTTGGCGGCGACCGGCACGATTTCGATGCGCGACTCGTGCGCGACGATCTCGAAGTCCGGCGTCACCGTCAGGTAGAGCGACAGCGCCGGGCATTCGCGCCCCGCCGCCAGCGTGAAGCCGTCTACGACGGCTTCCGGCAGCATGGTGATCTTGCCGCCGGGCAGGTAGACGGTCGACAGGCGCGCGCGCGCCACCTGGTCGAGCGGAGAATCCGGCGCGATGGCGAGTCCCGGCGCGGCGATGTGGATGCCGGCCCGCCAGCCGACGCCCGGCAGCGCCCGCAGCGAAAAGGCGTCGTCGATCTCGGTGGTCGCCGCGTTGTCGATCGAGAAGGCGCACACGTCGGCGCGCGGCAAATCGGCGGGAAACGGCGGGATTTCGGTCTCGGGAAAGCCCGTGCCGCGGGGAAAGTGCTCACACAGGAAACGCCGGTAATGATAATCGTGGGCCGAGCGGATGGCGCCGCATTTCGCCAGAAGATGCGCCGCGGACAGCCCGGTGCTCGCGCAGGCCGCCTCCAGCGCCTTGGTTTCGGGCCGGTTGCGGTCCGGCTTGTAAAGCAGCGCGTCGAGCATCGGCGCGAACTCCGGCGGCAGCGTGAACGCCGCCAACTCGCCGGCCATGCGCTCGACGGCTAACGCTTGTTGACGCTTTTTTTCAAGACCGGCCAGAGCGGCTGCGAGAATGTCGGCAGGCGCCTTGCGGAAACGCCCCTTGCCTTTGCGATGAAAATGGACGGGCGCTGCCTGCAGGGCCAGCAGCAGCGCCGCCGACTCGACCGCCGAAGCCCTGTGTCCGGCGCCGCCGAAGTATTCATCGGCAAAATCACAAAAAGAAAACTCGTCATCGTCCGCACACTCCCACAGGAAACCCGCTTCGATGTCCGCCGCCGCTTTCCCGGCCAGCTCCAGCAAGACGCCGGGCGCCGGTTCCTGGTAACGCAGCAGGACATTCGACGATTTGATCTTGGCGCGTTTTCCGGAAGCCGTCTCGACCTGCAACGAAGCCTCGTTGTCGGTCAATATCGTCCCCGCCCGGAAAGCGCCCTCTTGTTCAAACAATACGTGCATTGGCTCGATTATAACTCACAAAATTCAATGAGTTGCGCAACATATTCAGGAAAGCGCGTGAAGCTGTGATCACCGCCGGGAAGCACGATCTGGCGGCAGCCGGCGTAGCGCGCCACGGCCTGGCGGTAGTCGAGCACTTCGTCGCCGGTCTCCACCATCAGCAGGTAGCGCGACGGCGTGATCCGGGCGGCTTGCAGCGCGCGCAACTGGGCGATGTGTCCGGCGGTGAATTCAAAGGACTCCCGCGTATGCAGGTTGGTCTGCGTGCCCAGGTATTTTTCCAGCGAGACCGGCGCCGTCACCGCCGGATTGATCAGCACGGCGCGCAAGCCGTATTTTTCGGCCAGCCAGGTGGCGTAAAAACCGCCCAGCGAACTGCCCGCCACGGCGAGCGGCCCGTCGTGCCCGCCGATGATCGCCTCGGCCTGCCCGATCGCCTCGTCCGGCACCGGCGACAGGAAGGGGCAAGAGAGCCGCCCCGCCAGTCCGCGCGAGGCCAGCGTGTCGGCCAGCAGGCGCGCCTTCCACGACGCCGGCGAAGAACAGAAGCCGTGCAAATAGAGGATGCCGGCGCTCATGACGCGAGCGTCCATTCGACCCAGCCAAAATGCCAGGTGAGCAGCACCACGACGCCGAAGACGATGCGATACCAGGCGAACGAGGTGAAATCGTGGCTGGAAATGAAGCGCAGCAAGAAACGCACCGCCCACATCGCCGAGACGAACGCCGCCACGCAGCCCACGGCGAACACCGGCAGGTCGGCGGCCGCGAACAGATGCCGGCTCTTGTACACATCGAGCACCGTCGCGCCGAGCATGGTCGGGATGGCGAGGAAGAAGGAAAACTCGGTCGCCGCCTTGCGCGACAAGCCGAAAATCATGCCGCCGATGATCGTCGCCCCCGAGCGCGAGGTGCCGGGAATCATCGCCAGCGCCTGCGCCAGGCCGATCTTGACCGCCGTCGCCGCGCCGATGCCGTCGATGTCCCCTCCACCCCCGTGCCCATGCCGAACCCGGCCGGGACGCTCGATGAACAAAATGACGAAGCCGCCGACGATCAGCGCCGCCGCCACCACCAGGGGATTGAACAGCACCTCCTTGATGAGCCTGTGGAAAATCACCCCCAGCACCGCCGCCGGCAGAAAAGCGAGGACGAGCATCCCCACAAAGCGCAGCGAAGCGCGGTCGCGCGGCCGGCGCAATACCCCCAGCGTCACTTCCCCAAGCTTGGCGCGATACGCCCAGCACACCGCGAGGATGGCCGCCAGTTGGATGACGATCTCGAAAACGCCGGCAACGCCGCCCCGGAAGCCGAGCAAGTCGCCGGCAATGATCAGGTGGCCGGTAGAAGAAACCGGCAGGAATTCGGTCAAGCCTTCGACGATACCGAGAATCAGCGCCTTGAAGAGAAGCAGGGCATCCACGGGGACATCCAAAAAAAGAACGCATTCTATCAGGCGCGGATGTCGCGTTCAGAGCTCAGATGACAGGGGTCAGGGATCAGTCGTACGCTCCGGTGGGAAGCGCCGCTTTTTTTTCAAGGTTTTTGCGCAGGCTTCGCCTTTGCAAGGATACGACCGGCGGATGGCGTCCGCCCTAGTGTCTAATTGCAAAATACAAAGATAGTATTATAATACTCGCATCACAAGGCAGAAGGAGGCCTCATGGCGCGAGTAGCGGTAGCGTTGTCGTGTACAACAGAAGTGATGAGCGAG
>JAISQQ010000009.1 GCA_031274075.1 Accumulibacter sp. | reverse complement strand
CGGAAGGCGACCGAAAGGGTCAGCTTGATGCGGTTCAACTGGTTGACTTCCGACGCGCCGGGGTCGTAGTCGATGGCGGTGATGTTGACGTTCGGGTAGTGGTCCTTCAGCGCCTTGATCACGCCCTTGCCGGTGATGTGGTTGGGCATGCAGGCGAAGGGCTGCATGCAGACGATGTTGGGCGCGCCCTGCTCGATCAGCTCGACCATCTCGGCGGTCAGGAACCAGCCTTCCCCGGTCTGGTTGCCGCGCGAGAGGAAAGGCGCCGCGCCGAAGGCGAGCCGGTCGATGGTCGGCGGCGGGACGAAGCGCGCGCTGGCGGCCAACGCCTTGCGCAGGTCGCGGCGGTAGTAATCCATCGCCTTGATGGCGGCGTTGCCCGCCAGCGCCGCGAGCTTGCTGCGCGACAGATAGCGATGGTTGAAGTCATAGTCGTAGGCGCAATAGAGCAGGAAATCCATCAGCCCCGGCATGACGGCCTCGCCGCCTTCCTTTTCGATGAGGTGCACGATGTCGTTGTTGGCGCCGGGGTTGAACTTGACGAGGATCTCGCCCACCAGGCCGATGCGCGGCTTGACCGCGTCGCCAAGCGGCAGGGTGTCGAAATCGCGCACGATGTCGTAGATGCTTTTCCTGAAACGCCGGAAGTTCCCCGCGAAAACAGTTTCCTTGCAGCGCGCCACCCAGGTCTGGTAAAGGGCGTTGGCCGAGCCTGCCTCTTTCTCGTAGGGACGGGTGCGGAACAGCGCCTGCATCAGCAGGTCGCCATACACCATGCACATCATGAGGCGGTGCAGGAGCGACGGGCTCAATTTGAAGCCGTCGCTCTTTTCCATGCCAACGGCGTTGAGCGAAATGATCGGCACATCGGGAAAGCCGCTGTCGCCGAGGGCTTTGCGCAAATAGCCGATGTAGTTGGTGGCGCGGCAGCCGCCGCCGGTCTGCGTGATCATGACCGCCGTCCGGGCCAGGTCGTGCTCGCCCGATTTCAGCGCCTCGACGATCTGCCCGACGACGATGATCGACGGGAAGCAGGCGTCGTTGTTGACGAAGCGCAGGCCCTGGTCGATCGCTTCCGTGGACACGTTTTCCAGCACTTTCAGGCGATAGCCGCAAGCCTTGAAGGCCGGCTCCACGAACTGGAAATGCATCGGCGACATCTGCGGCGCGAGAATCGTATAGCCGGCGCGCATTTCCCGGGTGAAGGGCACGCGCCTGGACTGCGGGTAAAAGCGGATGACCTGCGCCGCCGGCTGCTTGCCCCGTTCCGCCAGCGCCGCCTTGAGCGAGCGGACGCGGATGCGCGCCGATCCCAGGTTGCTGCCCTCGTCGATCTTGAGGACGGTGTAGATCTTGCTGCGCCGCGCGAGGATTTCCTGCACCTGGTCTACCGCGATGGAGTCCAGCCCGCAGCCGAAGGAATTCAACTGGACCACGTCCAGGGAAGGCTCCTGCGCGGCGAGCGCGGCGGCGCGATACAGGCGACCGTGATAGGTCCATTGGTCGACCACGCCCAGCGGCGCGCCGAGCTTGCCCAGGTGCGCCACCGAATCCTCGGTCAGCACCGCCATGCCGAGGCCGGTGATGATCTGCGGGATGCCGTGGTGGATTTCCGGGTCGATGTGATAGGGCCGCCCGGCCAGGACGATGCCGCGCCGGCCGGTTTCCTTCAGGTAATCGAGCACCGCCTCGCCCTGGCGCGCGATATCTGCCTTCATGCGATTTTGCTCGGCCCAGCCCAGCGCGAGGGCGCGGCGGATTTCGCCCAGCGCGATATGCGGGAAAAGGCGCGCCAGGCGCATGGCGAATTTTTTCTCGCCTTCCGGCGACCGGAAGGGCCGGGATTCGCCCCCGCTCAAGGCCATGGCGCGGCTGATTTCGCCGGCCGCGATGTCCGGGAAAACGCGCGCCAACTGCCAGGCGAGTTTTTTCTCGTTTTCCAGCGACAGGAAGGGCTGGATCATGACCACGCCGTCTTCCTTCAGGTAGTCGATATTGTTGCGGATCAATTCCGGGTAGGAGGTCACCACCGGGCAGTTGTAATGATTGTCGCTGTCGTCGAATTCCTTGCGCTCGTAGGGAATGCAGGGATAGAAAATGCTTTTGACGCCCTGCTTGACCAGATCGACGATGTGCCCATGCACCAGCTTGGCCGGATAGCACACCGTATCCGACGGCAGGGTGTCGAGCCCCTGCTCCAGCAAGGCCCGCGACGACGGCGACGAGAGGCGCACCTCGTAGCCCAGTTCGGTGAGGAAGGTGAACCAGAGCGGATAATTCTCGAACATGTTGAGCGCGCGCGGAATGCCAATCACGCCGCGCGGCGCGTTCGTTCTCGGGGTGTAGGCGAAAACGCGCTCGTATTTCCAGGTGTACAGGTCGGGCAGTTCGCTCGCCGGCTTCTGCTTGCCCAGTCCGCGCTCGCAGCGGTTGCCGGAAATGAACTTGCGCCCGTCCGAAAAGCGGTTGACGGTCATGGCGCAGGTATTGGCGCACACGCCGCAGCGCAGCAGCGAATGCTTGACGGAGAAATTTCGCAAGGCGTCCGCGGGCAGCATGGAACTCATCTCCTGCCCCTGCCAGCGCTCCTTGGCGATCAGCGCCGAGCCGAAAGCGCCCATCAGTCCGGCGATGTCGGGGCGTACCGCCTCGCGCCCGGAAACCAGCTCGAAAGCGCGCAATACCGAATCGTTGTAGAAGGTGCCGCCCTGCACGATGATCTTTTGCCCAAGGTCTTCCGGATTCTTGATCTTGATGACCTTGATCAGCGCGTTCTTGATGACGGCATAAGACAGCCCGGCCGAAATGTCGGCCACCGAGGCGCCTTCCTTCTGCGCCTGCTTGACGCTGGAGTTCATGAACACCGTGCAGCGCGAACCGAGGTCCGAGGGCGCGCGCGAATCCAGCGCCTCGCGGGCGAAATCGGCGACCGGCATCTGCACCGATTGCGCGAAAGTCTCGATGAACGAGCCGCAGCCCGACGAGCAGGCTTCGTTCAGGAGGATGTTGTCGATCGCGCCGTCCTTGATCCGCAGGCACTTCATGTCCTGCCCGCCGATGTCGAGAATGAAATCGACGCCGGGCAGGAAATATTCCGCCGCCTTGTAGTGCGCGATGGTCTCGACTTCCGAGTGATCGAGCTTGAAGGCTTCGCGGATCAAGGCCTCGCCGTAGCCGGTCACCGACGAGGCGGCGATGTGCGCCCCTTGCGGCAGCCGGGCATAGATGTCTTCAAGGATGCCGCCGACGATCCTGAGCGGATTGCCTTCGTTGCCGGCGTAATGGGTATAGAGCAGCTCGCCGCCCTCGCCGATCAACACCGCCTTGGTCGTGGTCGAGCCGCCGTCGATGCCGAGGAAAAGCGGCCCGCGATGGCTGGCGAGATCGCCGCGCCCGGCCCGCGCCTGATCGTGCCGCGCGTGAAAGGCGCGGCGCTCCTCGTCGTCGTGGAAGAACGGACGCAAGGCGCTGGCGCGCTTTCCGGCCACGGCGGCGAGCTTCCCGAACGCCTCCAGCACCTCGGCGAACGGCCGCGTGTTCCTGGAACTGCCGTGCAGGGCCGCGCCGATGGCGACGAAAAGCTCGCTGTCCTCGGTCGCCACCCGATGTTCCGGCGCGACGGCGAGCGTTTCGATGAAACGCTTCCTGAGTTCCGGCAGGAAATTGAGCGGCCCGCCCAGGAAGGCGATGCTGCCGCGAATCTTGCGTCCGCACGCCAGGCCGCTGATCGTCTGGTGCGCCACCGCCTGGAGCACCGACAGCGCGATGTCCTCGCGCGCCACGCCCTCGTTGAGCAAGGGCTGCACGTCGCTCTTGGCGAACACGCCGCAGCGCGCGGCGATCGGATACAGGTTCTTCGCCCGGCTCGCCAGCTCGTCCAGGCCCTTGGCGTCGGTCTTGAGCAGGGTCGCCATCTGGTCGATGAACGCCCCCGTCCCGCCGGCGCAGGAACCGTTCATGCGCTGCTCGACGCCATTGGTGAAGAAAGTGATCTTGGCGTCCTCTCCGCCCAGCTCGATCGCCACGTCGGTTTGCGGCGCGCGCACCTCGATCGCCTTGGCGCAGGCGATCACCTCCTGCACGAACGGCAGGCCGAGCGCCTCGGCCACGCCCACGCCGCCGGAGCCGGTGAGCACCACCGAAACCCGGGAAGACGGCGCGAGCACAGCGCTCTCCGCGAGCGATCCGAGGCAACGCGCCACCGTCTCGCGCACCTCGGAAAAGTGGCGGGCATAGGATTTGAACAATGGCGCTTCCGAGCCGTCCAACACCAATACCTTGACGGTCGTCGAGCCGATATCCACACCGATACGATATATCTCTCTATTCATGTCCATGTTGCGAAAACCCCTTCAAGTGACACCTTGCCCGAAGACGCCCGGGATACGGGAATTCTACCGGCTGGCGCGGGTAAAAACGTCTGCCAGGACACGGCCGTGCCATCCTCTATCCGGCTCCGGCCCCTCATCTTCCTCCTGCGAACACTCATCGCCTGGGTTCCCCGGCCGGGTTTCGGTAATCGTCCGTTGCTTCGCCCGAGGCCATTTGAACAGTGTTCAATAATTTTATAGCACTTATTTGAACGGTGTTCAAGATATTTGTTAAACTTGCCGCAACGATTCGCGCTGAAAGGATTCGGCATGGCACGCAAAAGAGGTCGCAGCCGCGACGAAATCCGTCTCATGGTGCTGGACGCGGCGGAAGCCATCGTCGCCGCCGAGGGCCAGGCCGGGCTTTCCGTCCGCCGGATCGCTGCCGTCACGGGTTGCACGGTCGGCATGCTCTACCTGGTGTTCCGGAACCTCGACGACCTGATCCAGCAGATCAACAGCCGCACGCTGGACGCGCTCCTCGAACGTCTCCAGGCGAACTACCCCGAAAACCCGCAAGACGACCCCGAAAAGGCGATGAAGGCACTGGCCTGCGCCTTCATCGCCTACGCGAACGCCGAAACGCCGCGCTGGAGCATGTTTTTCGAGCACATCACGGCGAAAGGCGACGTCCTGCCGGAGTGGTCGCAGCACAAAATGACGTGCATGTTCCGTCTCATGGAAACCGCGCTGCGCGCCTTGACCGGCGACGAGATCAAAATCGCGCGCGCTTCCCACGCCCTCTGGGCCGGCGTCTACGGCATCTGCACCCTGCGCATCCGCCAGCGCCTGAACCTGCCCAGCATGCAAAGTCCCGAGGAAATGGCCGGCATGCTCATCGAAAATTTCCTGCGCGGCCTGCGCGGTTGACGGCGGCGCCACGCGCGTCCGGGCTTCGGCCCGGAAAGATCGGAGTACCATGCTTTCTTCAGCAAGTATCATTCGTGAGAGGCCCTGCGAACAGCTCGAAATGGCGACGCCTGGGCGGCCCAACGACACGATACGACATGACATGACATGACATTATCCTGAGCCGGGGTATCTATGCTTTTCAGAAAACTGCTTTTCATTGCCGCTTTTTGCGCCTTCGGTTCCGCCGCGCCAGCGCAGCAAATTATTTATTATTGCGTGAAGGACGGCAATAAATTGATTTCCAACAAGCCCTGCGCGGAATTGGCGGCCACCGAAAGCAAGCGCGTGAACGCCGAGGATTTGCCGCCCCTGTCGACCATGCCGGGGCTTTCCGACAACGAGCGGCAGCGCGGGAAAACGCTGTCGGAGCGTCTCGATCGAAACGATCCGCAAGCCCCGCGGGAGCCGCAGGCCAGGGCTGAAGCCGAGGCCAGCGAGGATCAGACCGTCAATGAAAAGAAATGCGCCGATCTCCAGTACTACAAGGAACATATCGTGGCTCTTCAGCGGGCGGTCAATAACGATTGGCTGAATTCGGAACATCGCCGCGTCAACGAGGATATGTCCCGCCTGAACTGCGGTTCCTGACCGGGGCCGATTAAGAACCTGTTTAGCAACTCACAAAAAGGTCAAGAAGATATAAAATCAAGCCATGAGAAAAGCCTATCCAAGCGACATCACAAGAGAAGCCTACGCCGAGATAGAGGCACAATTGTTGGCGGTCACAAAAAGTACCCGGCCACGCCACTACGACTTGTGCGATGTGTTCTGCGCTGTCTTGTACGTACTAAAGGAAGGGGGTACCTGGAGAGCACTCCCGCACGACTATCCGAAGTGGGAGAACTGCTACTACCACTTTCGCAGGTGGACGAAGCCGGATGATAAGGGAGAAACCGTACTTGACCGGCTGTTGAACGAGTGGGTGGAAGTTGC
>JAISQQ010000399.1 GCA_031274075.1 Accumulibacter sp. | reverse complement strand
CGGAATCGCTCGCCCGCTTGATGGTGGTAAATCCTCGTTCCTTGCACAGGCAATAAATCTCTTCCAGCTTGAGCGCGTTGAGAAAATCGGGAGAATGACTGGAAACGAAAACCTGGCCTCCCCGGTCGGCATATTCGCGAAATTCTTCGGCCAATACGCCAAGCAACTCAGGGTAAAGCTGATTTTCAGGTTCTTCGATAGCCAGGAGCGGAAACGGTTGTGGATCGTTCAGCAAGATGAGATAGGCGAACATTTTCATCGTACCGTCGGAAACGTGACGGGCAATGAACGGATCCTTGAAACTGCCATCCTGGATACGCAGCAACAATTTGCCTTCTTCCGTGGGTTTGGCCTCGACATGGCTGACGCCCGGAACGCGATGTTTCATGGCTTCCAGCACTTTCTCAAAGCGTTCCCGGTGATGGGTATAAAGATAGTGCGCCACCTGGGCGAGATTGTCGCCGCGTGTAGACATGTGTTCGGAAAACCCTTCCTCGGTACTGGGGCGCATGTCGTCGATATGAATGTCCAAAATCCGCCAGTTTTCGATCAAGCCGCGAAATTCCGCAACGACACGAAACTCCTTGAATTGCCCCAAGCCCTTGATCGCCAGCACGTCAGGCTTGTCGAGCGCATAGTCGGCGCGTTGTTCCCGGGCATCCTGCCGCGCATAATCCGCCTCATTGATGATCGCCGTGCCCGCGCCACGAGAAAAATCGACAAAACGCCAGGGCTGGCCGCGCTGCCCCCGACGGCATTTCAACACCTCACGCTCGACGAGCACTTTTCCGTCGTGCTCGTCGATTTGCAATTCATAAGTCACCAGACGCCCGCCGGATTCCCGGAATTTCATTTCGACGCAAATGGGCTTGTGTTGATCGCGGCTCATCACCTCTCTCATGCCGCCGCGCCTGGCGATGGCATTGCTCACGTTCATGGTGAGCGCGTCCTTGAGAAAAGAGAACACATCGAACAGGGTCGATTTTCCCGTCCCGTTCGCGCCGACCAGAACGCACAAGCGTGGAATATGCGTGATGCGCGTATCGCGGAACAGGCGGTAATTCCTGATTTCAATGGATTCAATCTTCATGGCCAACTCCCCTTCCTCTCAGGAAAACACCACCTTTACCGCCGCCACCTTCGCCGCGTCGTCTTGAGCGAAGTACCGGGCCGACACATTGGTGTCGAGGCCGATCATGCGCTCGCGCCCTCGGCGATGGCGGCTTCCATGTCGTCGAGGCTGGCCGGCGTTGCGGGTTTGGGGACGATCCCCTTCAACTGGCGGATCGACGCGGTCGCGGGCGCGATGACGAAGCCCTGCTCGCTTGCGATGAAGTCGATGCGGTCTCCCTGCCGTAAGCCGAGCGCCGCGCGCACGGCGGCGGGGATGGTGACCTGTCCTTTCGAGGTGAGGGTGCTGCTGAGGCTCATGCCTGGCTCCTTGCGAATTTGTGACTCCTTGCTTGATGGCATTACTCTAGTGGTCATTCCGCCGCTGTCAATCCTTGCCCAAGACGTTTTCCAGGGGGCGGAAAAGCGTCGATGACTGATGACTGCGCACGCCATCGCGCTTCTTTTTACCGCGCTCACGGCGCGCCCTGCGCGATGCCTTGCAGGCAGGCGGGGAGCGTCGACTCGTTGATGAAGGTCAGCTTGTGCATGAAAGAAAGTCCAGGCAGGTTTTCGTCTTCCAGCCCCGCGACGCACATGATGAAATTGGCGCTGTCGAGGCCCAGTTTTCGGCGCAGGGTCTGCGCCCGCTCGATATGCGGCCTGAATTCTCCGCTCTTGCATTCGAGACACACTGGCGTGGAATCCAGCAGGAAAAAAATGTCCAGTTCGTACCTGTCGCCATTGCCATGGCTGATTATCAGGTTGCGGGCGCATGAAAACTTTTTTTGCCATTGTTGAGCGCATTTCAGAATGTTCATCAGCGCATACCATTCCAGCCAGATGCCATCGAAAAAGTTCTGTGCGTTCTTCGCGTCCTGAATCCAGAGGGTAAGCGTTTTTTCCTTGCGGTTATGGAAAAACCTGGCGACGAGCGTGGTGTCGTAAAGCTTCTGGCAAAAATCGACGATGGCCTGATTGTCGGTTTCTCGCCGCTGTTTTTCTCCTTTCTCCAGGCGCACCTGGCAACTTGGACGGCCTTCTCGTTGTGCCCAGCGAATCGCGTCCAGCACGTTTTTGTAGAGGGAATAATTGTCTCCGATCTGGACGGCCATCTCGTCGTAAAACCCGGTGGTGTCGACGCTTTCCACGTGAATTTGCGTTTGCCACCCTTTTTGGGCGAACCAGGCGACGATCGCCGCGTGCTGCGCTTCCTGGGCAAAGACATTGGTATTGAAGACGTCGATGTTACGGATCTGTTGCGTGGTCGCTGAAACGGTTTTCGGGGGGATAGCCGTGGCGGCTTCGGTCTGCAATCGCTGTATTTCGCGCAGGGCGTCCATATGTTTCTTCAGCAAGGCATCGACGAAGAAAAGGGTGCGGTAAACCCGCACGGGCGCGGCGCATTGAGAGCAGCTCATTTCATGTCCCACCAAGCCTTCATCGGGTTCGTGCAGGAAACCGCATTTGTTGCAGCGAGCGATAGCCATCTTTGTTCCTTCAGGAAATTTTCACCGGAAATACCGGAACCGCCGGTTTGATCGCCTCCGGCGCGCAAGGCTGCAAACACAGCCCGCAGCCGGTGCAGGCCGCCGTCTCGATGCTGGCGAACGCCAGTTCCACTTCCTTGCCCGATGGTTTGACGGCCTTCTCGCGCCGGGTGACGCGGATCGCCGGGCAGCCGATTTCGACGCAGTTGCCGCAGCCGGTGCAGGCGGATTCGATCACCTCGTAGGACGGCTGTTTTTCGTACTCGTCGATCAGCACGCAGGGGCGGTTGGTGATGATCACGGAAGGGCCGTCGTATTTCGTTTCCTCGCGCAGCGTCTTGAACAGCGCCGGCAGCACGTAGGGATCGAGCACGCGGATGTGTTCGGGGGCGATGCCCAGCGCTTCGACGAGCCGGGCGAAGTCGACCCGCGGCGCTTCGTTGCCGTGGATGTCGCGCCCGCTGGCCGGGTTGTCCTGGCCGCCGGTCATGCCGACGGTGCGGTTGTCGAGCAGGAGCACGGTGACGTTGCCGCGGTTGTAGGCGATGTCGAGCAGGCCCTGCATGCCCATGTGCATGAAGGTGGAATCGCCGATCACGGCGACGATCTTTTTCTTCTCGTCGGCCGGCCCCCTCCCCTTGTCCATGCCGAGCGCCACGCCCATCGACGCGCCCATGCAGATGGTGGTGTCGAGCGCGTTCCACGGATGCCCCGCGCCCAGGGTGTAACAGCCGATGTCGCCGGCGATGGTGACGTTCTTCAACTGCGAGAGCGTGTAATACACGCCCAGGTGCGGACAGGCGACGCACATCGTGGGCGGGCGCGGGAAGACCGGCAGCGCGGCGGCGGCCCTGGCGTCCGCGCCGGCCAGTTCCGGGAGGAGAACGGCCAGCCCCTGCCGCAACACCGGCGGCGGCAGTTCGCCGAAGGCGGGGAGGATGTCCTTGCCGCGCACCGCGATGCCGGCGGCGCGAATTTCGCTCTCCAGCAACTGCTCGGTTTCCTCGACCACCACCAGGGTATCCACCCGCGCGGCGAGTTCCCCGATCTTGCCCATCGGCGCGGGATGCGAGAAACCGAGCTTCAACACCGGCGCGTCGGGAAACGCCTCGCGCACGTGCATGTAGGCCGGGCCGGAGGTCACGAAGCCCAGGCGCCGGTCGCCGCCCGCTTCGAGACGGTTCAGGGGACTCGCCTCCGCTTCGGCGGAAAGCAGCCGGTCGCGCGCGAACATCAGCGGCATGCGGCGCTGGGCGTTGGCCGGCACCATCACCCAGCGCGCCGGATTCTTGGCGAAACCGTCGGCGGCGCGACTGGCTGCTTCGCGCTCGCCGACTTCGACCCGGCATTTGACGTGGCAGACCCGCGTGGTGAGCCGCAAAATCACCGGCGTCTCGAATTTCTCCGAGAGCGCGAAAGCCTCCCGCGTCATGGCGTAGGCTTCCTGCGAATCGGCAGGTTCGAGGATGGGCAGGTGCGCGAAGCGCCCCCAGAAGCGCGAATCCTGCTCGTTCTGCGACGAGGAAAAGCCCACATCGTCGGCCACCGCGATCACCAGCCCGCCGACCACGCCGGTCAGCGTCAGCGTCATCAGCGCGTCGGCGGCGACGTTCAGGCCGACGTGCTTCATCGCGCAAAAGCTGCGCGCGCCAGTGATGGACGCGCCGATGGCGACTTCGAGCGAGACTTTTTCATTGACCGACCACTCGGTGTAGAGATCGGGGTAGCGGGCAAGGTTTTCCAGGATTTCGGTGGAAGGCGTGCCCGGATACGCGGCGGCGACCGCCACGCCCGCGTCCCACACGCCGCGGGCAATGGCTTCGTTGCCGGACATCAGGAGAACGGTGGCGGCGGGGGGCGGAGTGAAAACTTTGCGGACGCTCAAGGGATTTTCCTTCGGATGAATTGTCGTTGCCGGCAGACGGCACGAGCCTGCCAAAAACCGCCATTCTAGTGCTTCGCCGGGGTTTGGCGCGAGGTTTTCCGGGAGCAGAGGACAGAGGACTGAAGACAGAGGACAGTTCAGCTACCGGGCGCTTCGCGCCCGCAAGAATCACTGTCTTCAGTCCTCTGACGTTATGGCCGGGGTTTCGTTCCTGAAGTGTTTTACGTTTTGGGGCAGGCCGCCACCATTCCCAGCCCGTCATTCCTTTGTTCGCCGGAATCCAGGAATTTGACGAGCG
>JAISQQ010000358.1 GCA_031274075.1 Accumulibacter sp. | reverse complement strand
TCGGAGATCGCGCCCTACCTTGGATGCCGCAACCCGGCGCGTTCGGAGATCGCGCCCTACCCTGGATGCCGCCACCCGGCGCGCTCGGAGATCGCGCCCTACCCTGGATGATCCATCGGCTTCTCAAACGTCTTTCTGATTTCTAAAACAGCTTCTGAAACATCGGCAAGCCAGCCTGTTTTGCCTCTACTTATAGCTCATCGATCCTTCGATGTCGAGGCTCGCTTCGCCCAGCCGAAACCATCGACAAGGATATGATCGCCGTCGCCATCGGCCCCGAACCGCGGACGCCCGCGCGGCGGTTGATGAACCCAAACCCCACAGTCAAGCCTGTCCAGGAACATCGACGCGACCCGCGCGAAGACGGCAGGGTTTCGGCGGCTCCCAAACGCATCGAGTCCGCCGCGCGCCACGGCAACCAGGCAGCGCCATTGCCGTAGTTTCATTCCGCGTCATAAATAACATCCAGTTCTAATAAACTAACTTAATATTCTTTTTTGTCAGGCCATATCGCTATATCATCCGGGCTTCGACGTTCCAGACATCCACAATGATCCTCCATGTATCGCTACGACAGCATTGACCGGCGGATCGTCGACGCGCGCGTCGCCCAGCATCGCGGCCAGGTCGCCCGCCATCTGGCGGGCACGCTCGCCGACGAGGAACTGCGCCCGGTGCGCCTGCAAAACGGCCTGTACATCGAGCGGCACGGCCCGATGCTGCGCGTCGCCATTCCCTACGGCCTGCTTTCCTCGGCGCAACTGAGAAAGCTCGCCGACATCTCGCGCCGCTACGACAGGGGCTACGGCCACTTCACCACGCGCCTGAACATGCAGTTCAACTGGCCGAAGTTCGAGGAGACGCCGGCCATCCTCGATGAACTGGCGAGCGTGGAGATGCACGCCATCCAGAGTTCTGGCGCCTGCATCCGCAACATCACCGCCGACAAGTTCGCCGGCGTCGCGCCCGACGAACTGGCCGATCCGCGCCCCTACTGTGAAATCATGCGCCAGTGGTCGACCCTGCATCCGGAGTTTGCCTTCCTGCCGCGCAAGTTCAAGATCGCCGTCAATGGCGCGGACGAGGATCGCGCCATGATCCGCATGTACGATCTCGGGCTGCAACTGGTGCGTGCCAGGCCGGAGGACGAGGCCAGCGAAATCGGGCTGCGCGTGTTCGCCGGCGGCGGCATGGGACGCACGCCGATGGTCGGCCGGCTGTTGCGCGATTTTCTGCCGCGCCGCCATCTGCTCACCTACCTCGAAGCCGTGCTGCGCGTCTATAACCGCTACGGCCGCCGCGACAACCTCTACAAGGCGCGTATCAAGATCCTGGTCAACGCGCTCGGCGTCGAGGAATTCGCGCGCCGGGTCGAGGAAGAATGGGCCTTTCTCAAGGACGGTCCGGAGACCTTGACCGACGAGGAGTTCGACCGCGTGGCGGCGTATTTCGCGCCGCCGCCGTATGAATCGCTGCCGGCCGGCGATCCCGCCTTCGCCGCCGCCGTGGCGCGGGACCGGGCCTTCGCCGCGTGGGCAAAGCGCAGCGTGCATGCGCACCGGATTCCCGGCTACGCCGCCGTGACGCTGTCGCTGAAGGCGCCGGGCAAGGCGCCCGGCGACGTCGGCGACCGGCAGATGGAGGCCCTCGCCGACCTGGCCGAGCGCTTCAGTTTCGGCGAGCTGCGCGTCGCGCACGAACAGAACGTGGTGCTGGCCGACGCGCGCCAGCGCGATTTGTTCGAGCTGTGGCAAGAGGCCCGCAAACACGGACTGGCCACGGCCAACGTCGGCCTGCTCAGCGACATGATCTGCTGCCCCGGCGGCGATCTCTGCGGATTGGCCTACGCCCGCTCGGCGCCGGTCGCGCTGGCCGTGCAGGAACGTTTCGGCGACCTCGACGAGCTGCGCGATCTCGGCGAAATCTCGCTGAACATCTCGGGCTGCGTGAATTCCTGCGGCCACCACCACGTCGGCAACATCGGCGTCATCGGCATCGACAAGAACGACGAGGAGTGGTACCAGATCGCCCTCGGCGGCCAGCAAGGCCAGGCCGCGGCGATCGGCAGGGTCATCGGCCCGTCGTTCGCGGCGGAAGAAGTGCCGGAGGTCATCGGCGCGCTGATCGCGGTTTATCGCGAACAGCGGAACGACGGCGAACGCTTCATCGACACTTTCGGACGCCTCGGCATCGAGCCTTTCCGGGAACGCGCCTACGCCGGCCGCGAGCGTGGAAATGGCGAAAATGAAAATGCCGCCGCCGGCGAGGAAGGAATCGTGGATGTCCCGGATCATCAAGAATAATCGCGTCGTCGACGACGACTGGCGCTTGCTGAAACTGGCCGAGGGCGAGACGCCGGAAGCGGTGGCCTTGCCTGGGGCGGACGCCATCGTGCCCTTACCCGTCTGGCAGGCGCGCAAGGACGAAATCCTGGCGCGCGGCCAGCCGGTCGGCGTCTGGCTCGACGCCGACGAGGGGCCGGAAGCGATCGCCGCCGAACTGGCGCGTTTCGCCGTCGTCGCCGTCAATTTCCCGAAATTCACCGACGGACGCGGCTACTCGACGGCGCGCCTTTTGCGCGAGCGCTACGGCTACGCGGGCGAGTTGCGCGCCATCGGCGACGTGCTGCGCGATCAGCTTTTTTTCATGAAACGCTGCGGTTTCGACGCCTACGCCGTGCGCGCCGACAAGGACGTCGTGGCGGCGCTGGCCGGGCTTGACGGTTTTCCCGAGTCCTACCAGGCGGCCATCGACCAGCCGTGGCCGCTGTTCCGGCGGCGTTCCGCCTGAAGGAGCGCGGCGTGCCTGCGATCCCGAGCATCGACCTGGACGACGCGGCCCTGCGCGCGTCGCTGGCGCGCAAGATCGAAGACGCGACCGCCCTGCTCCGGCGCGTCGCCGCCGAATACCGGCCGGCGGCGCTGGCCAACAGCCTGGGCGCCGAGGACATGGTGCTCACCGATCTGATCCACCGGGAAAGGCTCGATATCGACAATTTCTCGCTCGACACCGGCCGCCTGCCGGCCGAGACGTATGAGTTGATCGCCGTGGCCGAAAGGCGCTACGGCCGGAAACCGAGCCTGTATTACCCGCGCCACGAGCTGCTCGAAGCCTACGTGCGCGCCCACGGCATCAACGCCTTTTACCAATCGGTCGAGTTGCGCAAGGGCTGCTGCCACGCGCGCAAGGTCGAGCCGCTGCGACGCGCGCTGGCCGGGAAGAAGGCCTGGATCACCGGCCTGCGCGCCCGGCAGTCGGCGACGCGCGCCGGGCTGCCGCGGCAGGTCTTCGACGAAGTCCACGGCCTGGAAAAGTTCAATCCGCTGGCCGACTGGACGGAAAGGGAAATCTGGGCCTACATCCGGCTCAACGACGTGCCCTACAACGCCCTGCACGACCGTTTCTACCCAAGCATCGGCTGCGCGCCCTGCACCCGCGCCGTCACCGTCGGCGAGGACATCCGCGCCGGACGCTGGTGGTGGGAACTGCCGGAAACGAAGGAATGCGGGCTGCATTTCAGAGGACAGAAGACAGATGACAGAGGACAGTAATATTTGCGGGCGCGAAGCGCCCGGTGACTGGACTGTCTTCTGTCCTCTGATTTCGTGAAATCATCGTCAATGACTACGTTGAGCAAACAGACCCTGTCCCACCTCGACTGGCTGGAATCCGAGGCCATCCACATCATGCGCGAGGTCGCGGGGCAGTGTTCCAACCCGGTGTTGCTGTTCTCCGGCGGCAAGGATTCGATCTGCATGCTGCGCAT
>JAISQQ010000304.1 GCA_031274075.1 Accumulibacter sp. | reverse complement strand
CCACGCGAGCCAGAACGAGCGCATCCCGCAGATTCAGTTTCAGCATGGCCTGACCGCCGATGTAGCCCGCCAGGGCGCTTGTGGCACGGTGCTCGATCTCGTCGGCGCTCGTCAGGCCGAGGCAAACCAGGGCAGCAATATCCTCCTGATCGTGGTCGGCGAACCGGGCAATCTTGCTGACGGCAAGATCGACGGGAGAGAGGACATGAACACGAATTTGCTCCACACCGAGGTCTACCGGGATGGCATCCTCCAGATAGTCCTCGTGCCTCAAGGCAAAGGTCGGGTTGTAGTGGGTGTCGAGATAGACGACTTGCTGAGTGCCGTCCTCCAGAGTCACCTCAACCATCAAGTCGTTCGGCAGGAAAACACGCCCTCCGAATTCCGCGTCCACGTCGGTCGTGACGCGACTGCCCGTGTAGAGATGGACAGCCATCCCCCCGGCCAGGTAGACATTCACTGGGCTGCGCAGCGAAAGCCGTTCCTCAAGTTGCTTGAACAACTCTCGCAGACCTTCCGCCAATGCGGTGCGAGTATGAAATGCTGGGTTCGCCGCCATGAATTCAATGCCCGTCGAGTCGGTGACTCAGCATGTCACGCAAGCGAGGCAGGCTCGGAACCCAGCCCTTCCTTACGACATCCGCTGGTGAGAGTTTTTCATCCGGATGTGAGGCGAAGTAGCGTTCGCTCGTCCGCGTCAAGCACATCGCCTCACCGGGGAAGCGTGACCGAACGACCATCGCGGCCAAGCGGAACACATTGGCCTCGCGCGGGTCTTGCGCCGACGGCGCGGCCTCCCGAGCGACGACAGAGCACCGGGCCAGCAGCGCTGATTCAGCATCTCTGGCCGTCATCGCGCCAAGCTCCGCCACAACAGGAAATTACGATTTTCGATCGCGTAACTGTGCGGCGAAGCGGCGACGGTTGCCACACTGTTTTACGACTTTTGATCGGCGTGACGTACCCCGATTCGTCGTTGGCGCCTACACGCTTTTACCAATACCCGATAAATGAAGCCCCGCGGGTCCATGTTTTTCCCCGTGTTTCTCATGGTTTTGCCTGGCTCGGATCAGAGCGTTTTTTTCTCGATCAGCTCGATCTTGTAGCCGTCCGGATCCTCGACGAAGGCGATGATCGTCGTGCCGTGCTTCATCGGGCCGGCCTCGCGCGTGACCTTGCCGCCTTTCGCCTTGACCTGGACGCAGGCGACGTAAGCATCGTCGACGGCCAGCGCGATGTGTCCAAAACCGTTGCCGATCTCGTAGGACGCGATATCCCAATTGTGCGTCAATTCGATCACCGCGCCCTCGCTTTCGTCGCCATAGCCGACGAAAGCCAGCGTGAAGCGGCCTGCCGGATAGTCTTGGCGGCGCAGCAGGCGCATGCCCAAAACTTCCGTGTAAAAAGCCAGCGACCGTTCGAGGTTGCCGACGCGGATCATGGTGTGCAGGATTCTCATGAGGAGCCTTGGGAGTTGACGGATGAATCAAGCGCTTATTTTACAACGGTCCGCAGTGTTTCTTTCGCGTCGCATCAATTGCTTTGCAGATTCCGGAAGACAGAGGACAGTTCGATTACCGGGCGCTTCGCGCCCGCAAATATTACTGTCTTCAGTCCTCTGTCCTCTGTCTTCTGATAAGCTGTGCCGCCTTTCATGGCGTTTTTTTGAAGCTTCACGCCCGGAGGGCCGATGTCACTGTTCAAGCATGCCGTATTTCATACCACCGTTGCCAATCTGAGCGATCTGCCGGCCGATTCCGTGGGCGAAATCGCCTTTGCCGGCCGCTCGAATTCGGGGAAATCGTCGGCGATCAACACGCTCGTCGGCCATGCGCGCCTGGCTTTCGTTTCCAAGACGCCGGGGCGCACCCAGCATCTGAATTATTTCCAGCTTGGCGATGGCCGGTATTGGGTCGATTTGCCCGGTTATGGCTTCGCCAAGGCGCCCGCGGAAATACGCGATCAATGGGAAGGCCTGCTGGCGCCTTACCTGATGCGCCGCTCGCCGCTCGCCGGCCTGGTGTTGATCATGGACAGCCGCCATCCGCTGACCGATCTCGACGTGCAGATGATCAACTGGTTCGCGCAGACCGGCAAGCCGATCCACGTGCTGTTGTCCAAGGCGGACAAGTTGACGCGCAACGAACAGGCGCGGGTCGCGCGCGAGGTGAAGGCGGCGCTTGCCGTCCTGGGCGACCGCTGTTCGGTGCAACTGTTTTCCAGCCTGAAACACACCGGCGTCGAGGAAGCGGAAAAGGTGCTCGGCGGCTGGCTGGGCATCACTGCCGATGAGAAAGCAGGCCAGGCGGCGAGGCCGGAAATCCCGGGGAAAGCGGCGCGGCCGCGAAAGCGCAAGGCCAAGGGCTGGAGCGCCCGGACATCGGGAAAGACGAAGCCGGCCCAAAAACAAAAGCTCCCGGCCAGTCGATGAGCAAGGGCTAAAATGCCGGCGCCCGGTCAGGGAGAGGAAGCGGGAATTGCTATGGGGCAGGGCGCTTGCATAGGGGTTCCGTTTTTTGAACGATGTTGTGTTTCGCGGCGTTTCACGTACAATTTGCCGATGCCTGTCCGTTTGAAACTTTCACCATCTTGAGTCATCTCATACGTGCGCACGTGCCGCCGCGGCCGATTCCTCCACCGCCGCCACCGCCGACGCCAAACCCATGAGCACTCGACACGAACTCATCTACAGCATCCGCTACGCGATTCGCCTGACCCAGCGTCAGGCTCGTCTGTATCGCCGCATCCAGGCCGTCGGGGTTTTTCTGGGTATCATCGGCGGTAGCGCTACGTTGTCGCTTTTGGCGCAGAACCTGCCGGATTGGGTGGGTATCGCCGGCGCCGCGCTGCTGACACTCGCCGGAGCGGCCCTGATTGCGGTCCGCCCCGCCGACAAGGCGGCGCGGAATGAGACCGATGTGCAGCGTTACACCGCGCTCATGGCGCAATCGCACACCTTGTCCGACGAGGCGCTCGCTGTGGCGTTCAATGAGGCGCATCGAGGGGATTGTCCGAAAATTGAGCCGTTGCGGGATGTGGCTTACAACGATGTCGCGCAGGAGTTCGGCCGGCATGATGCCGTGGTACCGCTTACGCCCTTGCAGAAAGCTCTTGCGGTCTTCGCCTGACTTGGTGCGTTCCTCAAATTCCTGGATTCCGGCGATCGAGGGAATGACGGGATGGAGATACCGCCGTCTGCGCTAAAACGAAACGCTTCAAGCGGGTGAGGATGTCAAGATTTTCAAGGAGCGAAGCCAGATCATGATCGCCTGTAACGCGAGTTTTCCGGGAACACGTCTTCGCCGCATGCGCCGGGACGATTTCTCCCGGCGCTTGATGCGTGAGTCGAGGCTCACGGTCGACGATTTGATTTATCCCGTGTTCGTCCTCGAAGGGAAAAACCGGGTGGAGGCGGTGGATTCGATGCCCGGCGTCGAACGGCGGAGCCTCGACCGGATGCTCGCCACGGCGGAGCGGGCTTGCAGGCTGGGCATTCCGGCGCTGGCGCTTTTCCCGGTCGTCGACCGGGCGAAGAAGACGCCCGGCGCCGAGGAGGCATGGAACCCCGACGGGCTGGTTCCTCGCGCGGCGGCTACGCTGAAAAAGGAGTTTCCGGAACTCGGCGTGATCGCCGACGTGGCGCTCGATCCCTACACCAGTCATGGTCAGGACGGGCTGATCGCCGCCGACGATCCGCGCGCCTACGTGCTCAACGACGAGACGCTCGAAGCGCTGGCGAAGCAGGCGCTGACGCAGGCGCGCGCGGGCGTCGATGTGGTGGCGCCGTCCGACATGATGGACGGGCGCATCGGCCACATCCGTTCCGCGCTCGACGCCGCCGGGCTGATCCACACGCGGATCATGGCCTATTCGGCGAAGTATGCGTCGGGCTTCTATGGCCCCTTCCGCGATGCCATCGGTTCGGCGGCCAATCTCGGCAAGGGCGGCAAGGAGACCTACCAGATGGACCCCGCCAATTCCGACGAGGCCCTGCGTGAAGTGGCGCTCGACCTGGCCGAGGGGGCGGACATGGTGATGGTCAAGCCGGGCCTGCCGTATCTCGATATCGTGCGCCGGATCAAGGACGAATTCCGCGTGCCGACCTACGCTTACCAGGTGAGCGGCGAATACGCCATGCTCCGGGCGGCCGAACAAAACGGATGGATCGACGGGAAAACGTGCGTTCTGGAAAGCCTGCTGGCTTTCAAGCGCGCCGGCGCGGACGGGATACTGAGCTATTTCGCCTTGGAGGCGGCGGAGTGGCTTTCAGAGGACAGATGACAGAAGACAGAGGACGGTCAGTTACCGGGCGCTT
>JAISQQ010000287.1 GCA_031274075.1 Accumulibacter sp. | reverse complement strand
GCCAAACTGCCGTTCAGGTTGGGATCGTCGGTGACCGGCTGGTGGTAATCGTCGAAAGCCAGGCGCTCGCGGATCGCGATGCCGAGTTTGGCGCACAGTTCCTCGAAATCGACGATAGTGAAGAAGCGCACGTTCGGCGTCTCGTACCACTCGTAGGGCAAATCCTTGGAGACCGGCATGTGTCCGGCGGCGACCGCCTCGCGGTTGACGCGGTAGGCGAAGTTGGGAAAGCTGACGATCGCTTCGTCGGCGACGCGCAGCATCTCGCCGAGGATGCGTTCGGTGCTGTGCATCGCCTGCAGCGCCTGCGAAATGATCGCGTGACTGAAGGAAGCGTCCTGGAAGCCGGAAAGCCCGCCGTCGATGTCGATCTGGATCACGTCGATGCCGTTGCGGATGCAGCGGAGCACGCTTTCGTGGTCGATTTCCACCCCGTAGCCGGTGATCGATTTGCTTTCGCCGAGATAGCGCAGCAGCCGGCCGTCGCCGCAGCCTAGGTCGAGCACGTGCTTGCCGGCGGGTATCCAGCCGGCGATGACGGCGAAGTCGAAGCGCTCGCGCTCCTCGGGGGTCAACGGGCGGGGGCCGGCGCCGCGCGGTCGGATGGGCGTCATAACTCGATGTTCTCCAAATACGCGCGCAGCACCGCGTGATAGTGCGCGTCGTCGAGCAGGAAGGAATCGTGGCCGGCGTCGCAGTCGATTTCGGCATAGGCCACGCGGCGGCGGCGGCGCATCAGGGCGAAGACGATCTCGCGCGAGCGCGCCGGCGAAAAACGCCAGTCGGTGGTGAAACTGACCACCAGGAAGCTCGCCCGCGCCGGCGACAGCGCGGCGGCGAGATCGCCGCCGCAAGCCTGGGCCGGGTCGAAATAGTCCAGCGCCTTGGTCACTAGAAGATAAGTATTGGCGTCGAAGAGGCCGGCGAACTTGTCGCCCTGGTGGCGCAGGTAGGACTCGATCTCGAAGTCGATGTCGTAGCTGAAGCTCGCTTTGCCGTGGCGCAACTGCCGCCCGAACTTCTCGTTCATCTGGTCGTCGGAAAGATAGGTGATGTGGCCGATCATCCGCGCCAGGCGCAGGCCGCGCGTCGGCACGATGCCGCGATTGGCGTAATGGCCGCCGAAGAAGTCGGGGTCGGACAGGATGGCCTGGCGCGCCACTTCGTTGAAGGCGATGTTCTGCGCGGACAGATTGGGCGCCGAGGCGATGGCGATGACGTGGCGGACGCGCTCGGGAAACTGCAGCGACCAAGCGATGGCCTGCATGCCGCCGAGACTGCCGCCGATCACCGCGGCCCAGGTGTCGATTCCCAGGTGATCGGCCAGCCGGGACTGGGCGAGCACCCAGTCCTCGACGGTGACCAGCGGGAAATCGGCGCCGTAGCGGCGGCCCGTCTCGGGATTGGGCGACAGCGGCCCGGTCGAACCGTTGCAGCCGCCAAGGTTGTTGACCCCGACGACGAAGAAGCGGCGCGTGTCGAGCGGCTTTCCCGGCCCGACCAGGTTGTCCCACCAGCCTTCGCTGTTCGGCGTATCGGCGTAGAAACCGGCGACGTGGTGGCTGCCGGCCAAGGCGTGGCAGACGAGCACGGCGTTCGAACGCGCGGCGTTGAGCGTCCCGTAGGTCTCGAAAACGAGTTCGAACGACGGCAGGCGGCCGCCGCCCTTGAGCGCCATCGGCGCGTCGTGGCAAAAGCGTTGCGGGGCAACGATACCGACAGAATGATCGAGTGACATGAGCTGACCAAGAAACAAAAAACCCAGCCGGCTAAGGCGGACTGGGCAGCGCCGCTTTAGCCGTATTTGTTGAGCGCCCGCAAGCTGATCGTTCAAATCGGCGCTATCGGCGGAAAGTACCGCCGGGCCGGGAAAAAGTCAAATGACCGCGCCCTCTTGGAAGCTGTTTGCGATCTTCTCTGGGAGCGCGGCAGGGGCATCGCACTAGGTGGCGTCGTTGGCATCGTGGTGATTTTCCTGGGGCGTGGGTTTCCGGCTGACTTGGGCGTGGGCGTAAAACCGGCGCCCACCGTAGGGCGGGAAAGCGCAGCGCCTCCCGCCAGTCGTTCTCTCCGGCGGCACAGCCGCCGCCTCTATTATTCGGCGGCCTTTGAATCGTGCGGCGCGTTGCGCCGTGAAAAGGATCGGCGGGAGGTGCTTCGCTTTCTCGCCCTACGTGTCAGGGGTCAGGGATCGTCAGGTATCAATAATTCTTGCGGGCGCCCGGTAAGCGCCACCATTTCCGCGCACAGGCCGATTCATAGAGATAGTGCGATTGCCCTGGCCCCTGACTCTTTGTCGTATCGAACATGGCGGATCAGGCGCGAGCGCGGAGCGGACGAAGAGCGGAGTATTTGCGGGTCATGGCAATTCTTGCGTATCGGCTCCGATGCCTGCCAGAATCCGGCACAACGGCCAGTTGACGTAGTAGTTGGAACGCCCCGATTTTTGCTTGCGCAAAAAACCTCCTTCCACGAGTTGATTCAGATAATGGGTTGCCGTCAATCTGGAAATGCCAAGATCGCGCATTACGAAGTCGATCTTGGTGTAGGGGTGGCCGAACAGGTTGTTGATCAAATCCTGACTGTAGAAACGGTATTGCGCGCGTATCCGGTGCTTTACGTCCAGCAACAGGTGTCCAATGGCGCGTATGCTTTCGATGCTGCCGCGAGCGGTTTCTTCCACGGCGGCCAGGACGTAGAGCACCCAGTCTTCCCACGCGTCGGCGTCACGCACGGCTTGCAGCAGACGATAATAGTCAGCCTTGTTTTGCACGATGTAACGGGAGAGATAGAGCACGGGGATGTCCAACAGACCTTGTTTGACAAGGTAGAGTACGTTGATGATGCGCCCGCAGCGGCCGTTGCCGTCGTAAAACGGATGGATGCCTTCAAACTGGTGGTGAATCAGCGCCATCTTGACGAGCGCATCGGCCGGAAACACGCTTTCGTCGTTGATGAAGCGTTCGAGCTCGCCCATCAGCTTGGGTATCCATTCGGGCGAGGGCGGTGTATAGATGGTCTTTCCGGCTTCGTTCCGCAATTCCGTGCCGGGAAGCCTGCGGAATCCGGCGCGGTTTTTTTCCAGCTCGGCTTGAATGTCCAGGATGTGGTTGTTGGTCAACAATCCGCTGTCGCGCACATGCACAAAACCTGTCCAGAGCGCTTCGCGGTAATGTGCGACTTCCTTTGCGGCGGGGTTGCCGGCGGCTTCGGGGAAAGCGGCGTGCCGGAAAAGTTCGTCGTGCGTGGTGACGATGTTTTCCACCGCCGAACTGTCCTTGGCTTCCTGAAGACTCAAGGTGTTGATCAGGATGCTTTGATTCGGAATGGACGAGACGATGCCTTTCAATTCCCCCAATCGCCGATGGGTTGCCGCCAACTGTTTCAGGATGGCGGTTGTGTCGAAACGTTCTGGCGATAGTCGCGTTTCCAGAGAAGGTAGGGGATTCAATCATGCGTCCTTTTAACTTAGGAACCGAAATTGAACGCGCTCGCGTGTGCCGCCCCGGAGCGGGCGAGCCAGACGCGACGACGCGGCAGGCTCATGCCTGCAAGGAGGAGCAACACCGCTAGCGCGCTCCGGAGCAGTGTACGCGGGTGCGTAACGGCTTCGCCCAGTGGGTGAGCGGATGAAAATGAAGGAAACCTGGTCATCAGCCAGGCTCAATCAAAATAACGAGTGGTCAACTAGGGTTTCCGGGTTCAAGGTATGGAAAGTTCAGATTTTTACGCCTATCGATCCGAAGTGTATAGAAAAATCCGTTTTTTATACATATCCAAGACGACATGTACAAAAAATTCGGGTTTCGCACAGATGAAGTGCACATGAGATGAGTCAAGCGAAGCGACCCCCGACATCGAATGCCCCATTGGCTTTGCATCCTTTGGTTCAGGCAGAGACACGTAGCCTTTTTGATCGCCGGGACCCGATTCGTTCCTCAAATTCCCGGATTCCGGCGATCAAAGGAATGACGGGATCGGAAATCGCTGTCCGCGCCAAAACGTAAAGCGCTCCAAGCCCACTTCGCATGCGGTTCCGGCGGCATATGACGTCTCCCGGCGGCCAGGGAGGGCTTGTGCCGCAAGAGCACCCGGCCAGACAGGGGTTGTGGGAACGCGGCGATCCGGGCGGACGGAACCCCCGGGAGCCGCCCGATCCGCGGCGTATATGGACTTGCCACGCGCGGACTTGCCATGCGCGGTTCGACTATTCCACCCTGCAATTTATTTCCATTTTTTCACTCAACAATATCATATGTCTATCGGTGGAAAATATTCCCATGTTGTTTTGTTTCGCGTTTTGCGCTATTACTATATCCAGCAGGCCCAGTTTGTGTATTCCGGACTTGACGCATCGATATTGAATTTCAATTATTTCATTCCAGTCAATGGTCAACGATGCGACATTTATTCCAGAAATACAGTCGATGAAATCATGTTCATTATTCGCCCTTGCGGAAGGAATCAATTCCGCCAATATGACCTCGTTGGTTGCCGCCAAATTATCAATCAACAATCCGGAAATTTCATGGAAATGTAATTTCTCCCTGAAAAAATCAATCCAGACGCAACTGTCAACAATATAATTCATCTGTTTCTCGTAACATCGATATCCACATCGAGCTTGACTTTTCCGGCCATTTCTATGAGCCGCATTCGTTTTTTTTCCTTTATGATCTGTTTCAAGGCTTCGTTGATGACTGACGTCTTCGTGGGCGCGCCGGTCCATTTCATGGCTTCATCCAACAAGGTTTCATTCAAATCGAGTGTCGTTCGCATTGGTAATTCCTCCAATGCATAAATATTATTATAATATTTATGCATTGTCAAGCGTCATGAGACGGAATTGTAGAAGCAAGTTAGTAATGTCCGGTCTGAGCAATGTAGAAATGTCCGCTTTGAGTATTGGAACAGGAAGCGGAGATGCCAGAACGGATAGAGATGAGCGCACAGGAAGTAAATCGGC
>JAISQQ010000209.1 GCA_031274075.1 Accumulibacter sp. | reverse complement strand
ACGATGTTGTTGACCGGGCAGGCGTTGTTGCAGAACGGGATGCCGCAATCCATGCAGCGCGATCCCTGCACGCGCGTCTGTTCGTCGTTGAGCGTGGCGACGAACTCGCGATAGTGCTTCAGGCGGACTGGCGCCGGCTCATACGCCTCTGCCAGGCGCTGGCGCTCCAAGAAACCATTCGGCTTTCCCATTTTCAGGCGACCTCCAATTGCTTTTTCGCGGACAATTCGAGCAGCGCGCGGCGATACTCGTGCGGCATGACCTTGACGAAGCGGGCGCGGTGGCCCGGCCAGTCTTCCATGATCCGCCGCGCCACCGCGCTACCGGTATATTCGGCGTGGCGCTCGACCAGGCTCTTGAGCAGCACCTCGTCGGCCAGGCCCAAGTGGCGGACGTCGACCCGACCGTGTTCCTCCAGCTCGTCGCCCGCGGCGCTGCCCTGGCGCGCCGCGATCTCCTCTTCCACCGGTTCCAGCGCGACCTGCGCCAGGTTGCAGCGCGAGGCGAACGTTCCCTCCTCGTCGAGCACGAAGGCCACGCCGCCCGACATCCCGGCGGCGAAATTGCGCCCGGTCATGCCGAGGACGACCACCGTTCCGCCGGTCATGTACTCGCAGCCGTGGTCGCCGACGCCTTCGACCACCACGGTCGCCCCGGAATTGCGCACGGCGAAGCGTTCGCCGGCGACGCCGGAGAAAAAGGCCTCGCCGTCGATAGCGCCGTAGAGGACGGTGTTGCCGATGATGACATTGCGGTTCGAGGCGCTCGGAAACGCCGGGTTGGGGCGCGCGATGATGCGTCCGCCCGACAGGCCCTTGCCGACGTAGTCGTTGCCCTCGCCGACCAGGTCGAGCGTGATCCCGTGCGCGAGAAAAGCGCCGAAACTTTGCCCGGCGGTGCCCTGGAGGGCGATGTGGATGGTGTCGTCGGGCAGGCCGGCATGCCCGTATTTCTCGACCACGCGGCAAGACAGCATGGCGCCGACGGTGCGGTTGGCGTTGCGGATCGGCAGTTCGATGCGCACCGCCTTGCCTTTTTCGATGGCCGGCCGGGCGAGTTCGATCAACTGCTTGTCGAGCGCCCTGGACAAGCCGTGATCCTGCTTCTCGCAGTGGAAGACCGGCTCGCGGGAACCCGGCGCGGGCCCCTTGAAAATCCGGCCGCAGTCCAGCCCGCGCGCCTTCCAGTGTTCGATTCCCGGCTTCATGTCGAGCAGGTCGCAGCGCCCGATCAGCTCGTCGAACTTGCGAATGCCGATCTGCGCCATCAGTTCGCGCAATTCCTCGGCGACGAAAAAGAAGTAGTTGACCAGGTGCTCCGGCTGGCCGGTGAAACGGCGGCGCAATTCCGGGTCCTGCGTGGCCACGCCGACCGGACAGGTGTTCAGGTGGCATTTGCGCATCATGACGCAGCCGCTCACCACCAGCGGCGCGGTGGCGAAACCGAATTCGTCGGCGCCGAGCAGGGCGCCGACCAGCACGTCGCGCCCGGTCTTGATCTGGCCGTCGACCTGCACGCGCACGCGCCCGCGCAGGCGGTTGAGCACCAAGGTCTGCTGCGCTTCCGCCAGGCCGAGTTCCCACGGCGAACCGGCGTGCTTGATCGACGACAAGGGGCTGGCGCCGGTGCCGCCGTCGTGGCCGGAGATCACCAGGTGGTCGGCCTTGGCCTTGGTCACGCCGGCGGCGACCGTGCCGACGCCGACCTCGGACACCAGCTTGACGCTGATCGAGGCGTTCGGGTTGGCGTTCTTCAGATCGTGGATCAGTTGCGCCAGATCCTCGATCGAATAGATGTCATGGTGCGGCGGCGGCGAGATCAGCCCGATGCCCGGCACCGAATGGCGCAGGAAGCCGATGTATTCGGAAACCTTGTGTCCGGGCAACTGCCCGCCTTCGCCCGGCTTGGCGCCCTGCGCCATCTTGATCTGGATCTGGTCGGCATTGACCAGATACTCGCTGGTGACGCCAAAACGCCCGGAAGCCACCTGCTTGATCGAGGAGCGCAGGCTGTCGCCTTTCTTGAGCGGATAGTCGCGTTCGATACGCCCCTTGCCGACGATGTCCGACACCATCTGGCCGGCCTTGGCCGGCTTGAAGCGCGCCGGATCCTCGCCGCCCTCGCCGGTGTTCGAGCGCCCGCCGATCCGGTTCATGGCGATCGCCAGCGTGGTGTGCGCCTCGGTCGAGATGGAACCCAGCGACATGGCGCCGGTGGCGAAGCGCCGGACGATGTCCCTGGCCGCTTCGACTTCGTCCAGCGGCACCGCCGGCCCCGCCGCCCGGATCTCGAACAGGCCGCGCAGCGTCATGTGCCGCCGCGACTGGTCGTTGATGATCCGCGCGTACTCCTTGTAGCTCTCGTACTTGCCGGTTCGCGTCGCGTGCTGCAGCCGGGCGATGGCGTCCGGGGTCCACATGTGCTCGTCGCCGCGCGCGCGGAAGGCGTAGTCGCCGCCGGCGTCGAGCGCTTCCTGCAATACCTGCTCCGGGCCGAACGCCAGCCGGTGCAGGCGGATGGCTTCCTCCATCACTTCGAATACGCCGATCCCCTCGACCCGCGACGAGGTGCCGGTGAAGTATTTGTCGACCATCTTCTGCTGCAGGCCGATCGCCTCGAAGATCTGCGCCCCGGTGTAGGACATGTAGGTGGAAATGCCCATCTTCGACATCACCTTGAGCAGCCCCTTGCCGACGCCCTTGACGAAGTGCTTGACGGCCTTTTTCCGCTCCTCTTCGTCCTGGCCGGCCATCTGTTCGATCGTCTCCAGCGCCAGGTACGGATGGACGGCTTCCGCGCCGTAGCCGGCGAGCAGCGCGAAGTGATGCGTCTCGCGCGCCGAGCCGGTCTCGACCACCAGCCCGACGCGGGTACGCAGGCCCTGCGTGACCAGATGCTGGTGCACCGCGGAAAGCGCCAGCAGCGCCGGAATGGCGACGTTGTCCCGGTCCAGCTTGCGATCGGAGACGATCAGCAGCCCGCAGCCACGCATCACGGCGTCTTCCGCCTCGGCGCAGAGCGAGGCCAGGCGCGCTTCGACGCCTTCGTTGCCCCAGGCCAGCGGGTAGCAGATGTCCAGCTCGGCGGAACGCACCTTGTCGTCGGTGTAGACCGAAATGCGGCGCAGCTTGGCCATGTCGGCGTAGCTCAGCACCGGCTGCGACACTTCCAGGCGGTACGGCGGATTGATCTCGTTGATGCCCAGCAGGTTCGGCTTCGGGCCGATGAACGACACCAGCGACATGACCAGTTGTTCGCGGATCGGGTCGACCGGCGGATTGGTCACCTGCGCGAACAACTGGCGGAAATAGTTGTACAGCGGCTTGTTCTTGTGCGACAGCACGGCCAGCGGCGAATCGTTGCCCATCGAGCCGATGGCTTCCTCGCCGCTTCTCGACATCGGTTCGAGGATGAACTTGATGTCTTCCTGCGTGTAGCCGAAAGCCTGCTGGCGGTCGAGCAGGCCGGCGGCGCACTTCGGCGCCGCGGCGTCGGACGGCGCGTCGAGGCCGTCGAGCTTGATGTTGATGCGCGCCACCCAGTCCTGGTAGGGCTTTTGCCGCGACAGCGTTTCCTTGAGCTCGACGTCGTCGATGATGCGCCCCTGGTCGATGTCGATCAGGAACATCTTGCCGGGCTGCAAGCGCCACTTCTTGACGATCTTGGCCTCGGGAATCGGCAGCACCCCCGCTTCCGAGGACATCACCACGTAGTCGTCGTCGGTCACCAGGTAGCGCGCCGGACGCAGGCCGTTGCGGTCGAGCGTGGCGCCGATCTGGCGGCCGTCGGTGAACGCCATCGCCGCCGGGCCGTCCCACGGTTCCATCATCGCCGCGTGGTATTCGTAGAACGCGCGCCGCTTCTCGTCCATCAGCGTGTGCGCCTCCCAGGCCTCGGGGATGAGCATGGTCATCGCGTGCGCCAGCGAATAGCCGCCCATGACCAGCAGTTCCAGCGCGTTGTCGAACGACGCGGTATCCGACTGGTTGGGATACATCAGCGGCCAGATCTTGTCGAGGTCGGCCCCGAGCAGCGGCGACCAGGTGCCCTTCTCGCGGGCGCGCATCCAGTTGTAGTTGCCGCGCAGGGTATTGATTTCGCCGTTGTGCGCGATCATGCGGAACGGATGCGCCAGCGGCCAGGTCGGGAAGGTATTGGTCGAGAAGCGCTGGTGCACCATCGCCAGCGCCGAAACACAGCGCGCGTCCTGCAGGTCGAGGTAATACTGGCCGACCTGGTCGGCGAGCAGCAGCCCCTTGTAGACGAGGGTCCGCGCCGACATCGACGGTTGGTAGAACTCCTTGCTGTGCTCCAGCCCGAGCGCGCGAATGGCGTTGGCCGCGCGGCGGCGGATGACGTACAGCTTGCGTTCGAGCGCGTCGGTGACCATCACGTCCGGACCGCGGCCGATGAATACCTGGCGGATCACCGGCTCGAGCGCGCGCACCGCCGGCGACATGGACATCGCCCGGTCGACCGGAACGTCGCGCCAGCCCAGGATGACCTGGCCCTCGGCGCTGGTGGCGCGTTCGATCGCCTCCTGGCAGGCCAGGCGCGACGCCGATTCCTTGGGCAGGAAGACCATGCCGACGCCGTAGTCGCCGGCGCGCGGCAGGATCACGCCCTGCCGCGCCATTTCCTCGCGCAGGAAAAGATCGGGAATCTGGATCAGGATGCCGGCGCCGTCCCCCATCATCGGATCGGCGCCGACGGCGCCGCGATGATCGAGGTTTTTCAGGATCAGCAGGCCCTGCTCGATGATCGAATGGCTTTTCCGGCCCTTGATGTGTACTACGAAACCGACCCCGCAGGCGTCGTGCTCGCTGGCCGGGTCGTAGAGTCCCCGCCGCTCGGGTAGCGTCGAATTGATCACGCTCGAATCCTCATGGAAACCAAGAAACCGCACAAAGACAGGACCTCTCCCGCACATCAAAAAAGCCGGCGTCAGCCAGCTCTCTCATGAAGTTGAAGTCTACGAAGTGTCTTTTGGAGTATATCCCGAAACGCCCGCCGTTTTTGATGTGATTCGCAAAAAGCACGACAATATTCCAAATTGTCACGAACTCGGGATTTTTCGTAAAATGACGGCGTTCCAGGCGCGGCGAATGCACTTTATCGGACAAGCAAGACATGATAAAGTAAAGCTTAATTCGATGGACAGTAATCAATTACGATAAACATCGAGTGATCCGGTTTTCGACACGTATCGACACGTAGACACACTTCACGCTTGCAAACTCACTTGCCAGCAAGCGCGTAGTGCCCCGGCCGGCGGTTTCGCCGGGCGCGCGGGTCGGGTCTCTGACCGGAGCGGCGATTCACCTGAGCGGCCGGAACGGCGTTGTCGGCGGTTCCCGCCTTTTTCGAAGCGAATCATGGAGATAGGAATGTCACTAAGTATCGGAGTTCCACGTGAGGTTTTCCCAGGGGAGAAGCGCGTCGCCACCGTTCCCGATGTCGTGGAGAAGTTGATCAAGCTCGGATTCAAGGTCTCGATCGAGTCCGGCGCCGGCGAGCGCGCCAACTTCAACGACGACGCCTACCGCGCCGCCGGGGCCGAAATCGCCGCTGACGCGGCGGCGCTCTGGGCGTCGTCGGACATCGTGCTCAAGGTGCGCGGCCCGAGCACTGAAGAAGTCGGGCTGCTGCGCGAAGGCGGCACCCTGATCTCCTTCATCTGGCCGGCGCAGAACCCCGAGCTGATGCAGCAGATGGCCGCCCGCAAGGCGACCGTGCTGGCCATCGATTCGCTGCCGCGCCAGTTGAGCCGCGCGCAGAAGATGGACGCCCTGACCTCTACCGCCGGGATCAGCGGCTACCGCGCGGTGATCGAGGCCGCCAACGCCTTTGGCCGCTTCTTCAACGGCCAGATGACCGCCGCCGGCAAGGTTCCCCCGGCCAAGGTGTTCATCGCCGGCGCCGGCGTCGCCGGCCTGGCGGCGATCGGCACCGCCGCCAACCTGGGCGCCATCGTGCGCGCCAACGACACCCGCGCCGAGGTCGCCGACCAGGTCAAGTCGCTCGGCGGCGAATTCGTCAAGGTCGACTACGAGGAAGAAGGCTCGGGCGGCGGCGGCTACGCCAAGGTCATGAGCGAGGGCTTCCAGCAGGCGCAGCGCGAAATGTACGCCAAGCAGGCCAGGGAGGCGGACATCATCATCACCACCGCGCTGATCCCCGGCAAGCCCGCTCCCAAGCTGATCACCGCCGAGATGGTGAAGAGCATGAAGGCGGGCAGCGTCATTGTCGATATGGCCGGCGAGCAGGGCGGCAACTGCGAGCTGACCGAGCCTGGCAAGGCCGTGGTCAAGCACGGCGTCACCATCATCGGCTACACCGACCTGCCCAGCCGCCTCGCCCGGCAGGCTTCGATGCTCTACGCCAACAACCTGCTGCGCCTGACCGAGGAGCTGTGCAAGACCAAGGACGGCGTGATCAACGTCAATATGGAAGACGACGCCATCCGCGGCCTGACGGTGATCAAGGACGGCGAGATCACCTGGCCGCCGCCGCCGCTCAAGCTCGCCGCCCCGCCCGCGGCCAGGCCCGTCGCCGCGCCGACGCCCGCCGCCAAGAAGGCTTCCGGCCACGGGAAGAAGGGCGAGCCGATGTCTCCCAAGGCGATGTCCATCGTGTTCGCCGCCGGTGCGCTGCTGTTCTGGCTGATCGGCGCCTACGCGCCGGGCGCGTTCCTTGGCCACCTCACGGTTTTCGTGCTGGCCTGCTTCGTCGGCTACATGGTCGTCTGGAACGTCACGCCGTCGCTGCATACGCCCCTGATGAGCGTGACCAACGCGGTCAGCAGCATCATCGCCATCGGCGCGCTGGTGCAGATCGCCCCGCCGCTGGCCGAAGGCGTCTCCCGGCCCGGCGAAATCATCCGCTGGCTGGCGGTCGTTTCGCTGGCGCTGGCCACGATCAACATGTTCGGCGGTTTCGCCGTCACCCGGCGCATGCTGGAAATGTTCCGCAAGTAAGGAGATAAAACATGTCTACAGGTCTGTCCACCGTCTCCTACCTCGGAGCCACCATCCTTTTCATCCTCTGCCTCGGCGGTCTCTCCAACCAGGAAACCTCGCGCCGCGGCAATATCTACGGCATCATCGGCATGGTCATCGCCGTGCTGGCGACCGTATTCGGGCCGCACGTCGTCAGTTCCGTCGGCCTGCCCTGGATCATCGGCGCGATGGTCGTCGGCGGCGCGATCGGCCTCTACGCCGCGCGCGTCGTGCAGATGACGCAGATGCCGGAACTGGTCGCCCTGATGCACAGCCTGGTCGGCCTCGCCGCCTGCTTGGTCGGCTACACCAGCTACATCGACACCTCGATCGCGCTCGGCGGCGCCGAAAAGACGATCCACGAAGTCGAGATCTACGTCGGCATCCTGATCGGCGCGGTGACCTTCTCGGGATCGGTGATCGCCTTCGGCAAGCTTTCCGGCAAGATCGGCGGCAAGCCCGTGCTGCTGCCCGGCCGTCACCTGATGAACCTGGCCGGCCTCCTGATCGTCATCTACTTCGGCCACGGCTTCCTGAACGCCGAGACCGTCTCCCAGGGCATGGCGCCCTTGGTGGTGATGACCGTCGTCTCGCTGGCCTTCGGCGTGCACATGGTCATGGCCATCGGCGGCGCCGACATGCCGGTGGTGGTGTCGATGCTCAACAGCTACTCGGGCTGGGCGGCGGCGGCCACCGGCTTCATGCTCGGCAACGACTTGCTGATCGTCACCGGCGCGCTCGTCGGTTCGAGCGGCGCCATCCTCTCGTACATCATGTGCAGCGCCATGAACCGCAACTTCATCAGCGTCATTGCCGGCGGCTTCGGTTCCGACGGCGGCGCGCCGAAGAAAGCGGCGGCCAGCGGCGGCGGCGAACCGGCCGGCGAAGTGACGCCGATCTCGGTGACGGAAACCGCCGAACTGCTGCGCGAAGCGAAAAACGTGATCATCGTCCCGGGCTACGGCATGGCCGTGGCGCAGGCGCAGCACGCCGTCTACCAGATCACCTCGCTGCTGCGCGAAAAGGGCGTCAACGTCCGCTTCGGCATCCATCCCGTCGCCGGCCGCATGCCCGGCCACATGAACGTGCTGCTCGCCGAGGCCAAGGTGCCCTACGACATCGTGTTCGAAATGGACGAATTGAACGAGGATTTCCCGGCCACCGACGTGTCGATCGTGATCGGCGCCAACGACATCGTCAATCCCGCCGCCCAGGAAGATCCGGGCAGCCCGATCGCCGGCATGCCGGTGCTCGAAGTCTGGAAAGCCAAGACCTCGATCGTGATGAAGCGCAGCATGGCCTCCGGCTACGCCGGCGTCGACAACCCCCTGTTCTACAAGGAAAACAACCGCATGCTCTTCGGCGACGCCAAGAAGACGCTGGAAGAGGTATACGCCGCGCTGGAGTGAGCGACCAGGTATCAGGGGTCAGGAATCAGGGATCAGTAATTCTTGCGGCGGCTTCGCCGCCGGTGACTGGACTTGATGCCTGGCGTCTGATGCCCGCTCTGTCAAGGCGAGGGCGCGGCGGTACAGGTTGACGAAATGCGCCCCCACCGCCGGCTCCTCTCCCATAGGGGCTACTCTATGTTAGCCCGCTTTGAGCCCATGAACATGCGCATCAACTACCGAAAGCTCGCATTTGAAACGTACCCTCCGATCTGCGCTTATTGTGGGTTTGGAGTTCCAGAGATATTGGAGGTTGCTCACCTTGATGGCAATCGAGACAACAACGTAGTGGAAAATCTGGCAATCTTGTGCCCCAATTGCCACAAGATGCTCGACATCGACCTGATCCCGACGGAAACCATCGTCCTAATGAGAGATCGAGAAAAGTGTGTTATCTGGAGCAAGCGAATGAAGGATGCAGGGGCAAAGGCCGCTGCAACACGGAAGCGCAAACAAACAGCAAAAAAAGCCGTCGAGACAAGGAAGCGAAATGCCGCAGGCTAACCCTGCGCTCAAGCGGGACGCCGCAAACATGCGGCGTCCCTTAGCTCCACGTTAGGCATCACATGAGCAATGTCGTAGCCCTCAGTCAAAATGGACGCATCGCCGGCGCCTGGAAGCACTGCGACGGGTTCTCCGACATCGAGTTCACGTTCTCGGTCACAAACGGAGAACTATCCGTTTCCGTCGTCGATGCCTATGACGGTGAAATGCCGGAAATCTACGATGTCCACTGGAACGAAAGCCAGACGGAGATCAGC
>JAISQQ010000102.1 GCA_031274075.1 Accumulibacter sp. | reverse complement strand
CGCACCAGTTTGCCCTGCGCTTTCGGCGGGAGCTGGTAATGCAGGCCGCGCAGGACGTTTCTGGCGCTGCGCGAATGATTGTCCTGCACGAACTGGACGTCGAGCCCGGTGGCCTGCTCGAACTCCAGCCGGTTGTAGCTCTCGTAGAAGAACCCCCGTTCATCGCCGAAAACCCTGGCTTCGAGGAGAAGGACGTCCGGAATGGCGAGCGCGCTGACTTTCATCTGTTTTCCTTGTCTTTCAGCAATCCGAGCAGATAAGCGCCGTAACCCGACTTGACCAGGAGCCTGGCCGCCTTTTCCAGTTGCGCGTCGTCGATCCAGCCGCTGCGCCAGGCGATTTCCTCGGGACACGCGACCTTGAGTCCCTGCCGGTTCTCGATGGTATGGATGAACTGGCTGGCCGCGAGCATCGATTCGTGCGTCCCGGTGTCGAGCCAGGCGTAGCCGCGCCCCAGGGTTTCCACGCCGAGTTCGCCGCGTTCCAGGTAAAGCCGGTTCAGGTCGGTGATCTCGAGTTCGCCGCGCGCCGAGGGCTTGACCGTCTTGGCCAATTCGACCACCCGGTCGTCGTAGAAATACAGTCCGGTCACCGCGTAGCGGGATTTCGGCGTCTTGGGCTTCTCTTCCAGGCTGACCGCGCGCCGCCGCGCGTCGAATTCGACCACGCCGTAGCGTTCGGGATCGACGACCGTGTAGGCGAAAACGGTCGCTCCGGACGTCTTCCTGGCCGCTTTTTGCAGCAACGCGGCGAAGTCGTGGCCATAGAAAATGTTGTCGCCCAGCACGAGCGCCGAGGGATGGCCGCCGATGAACGATTCGCCGATCAGGAAAGCCTGGGCGAGGCCGTCGGGAGATGCCTGCACGGCGTAGGCGAGCTGGACGCCCCATTGGCCGCCGTCGCCGAGCAACTGCTCGAAACGGGGCGTATCCTGCGGCGTCGAGATGATCAGGATGTCGCGGATTCCGGCCAGCAGCAGGGTACTGAGCGGATAGTAGATCATCGGCTTGTCGAAGATCGGCAGCAATTGCTTCGACACCACCTGGGTCGCTGGATACAGGCGGGTTCCGGAACCGCCCGCCAGGATGATGCCTTTACGAGTTCTCACGTTTTTCTCCATTCTCTGTTGCCGCCAAGCGGGCGGAGACAAGGGCAATTTCTTCCGCAAGACGCATGGACTCGATCGACCGTGTTCAATTGTCGCGCACGCGGTGATAGCTGGCGAAACGCGGCAGGCCGCGACTCGTCCGCTGCCGGTAGCGATAGGTGACGATCGTGCCCAGGGGCGGCGGGTCGCGCCGCAGCGCGTCGCTCAGGCCGCTGCCCAGATTGAATTCGACGCCGTCCTCGCTCCGCACCCGCAGCGCGCCGAGCATGCCCTTGTATTTCCCCTTGCCGGGAAGATGACCAATCACCTCCGCCTCGGCGTCGTGGAAGGGCTTCATTTTCAGGAGATCGTCGCTGCGCCCGGTGGCATACAGCGCGTCCGCGCGATGCAGCATCAGCCCTTCGCCGCCGGCGCGAACCACGCTGACCAGCTTCCGTTCGAGCGCCGCGCGGTTCTCCACCTCGAATTGTTCCACCGCCCGCAGCCAGGGGACGGCCGCTTCGCCGACGATCCGCTGTATGGCTCCCGCCCGCTGGCGGAAACTTCCCGGCGCGCCGGGCAGCTCGAAAATCATGTAGCGGACTTCGCGCCATTCGGCGTCGACGGGCCTTTCCTTGCGCACGATCCCGCTCAGGCGCTCGAACCGCCCGCGCCCGGCCCACAGTTCCCCATCGAGCGCCGGCGCGGGAAATCCCTCCACGAACCACGCCGGCGCATCGATCTTCCCGCCGCCGCGCGTCCTCAGCACCCGCCCGTCCCAGAAGGCGCGGACACCGTCGAGTTTCTCGCTGACCAGGTATTGCGTCACCGGCGTGTCCTTGCCGATCGTCTTCGCCAACAGGAGCGGCAGCTCGCCGGCCCTTGCCGGGGAAAGCGCGCCCAAAACCAGCGCCATCCCCCACAGGGCCAGCCTTTGCGTCAAACGAAGGCGAACAAGTTTTTTTTGGCTCAGGTATCGATACATTTCATCTCACGAATGCGGTCAATGTTTTGTGAATGTTGATAGGCGAAACGCCCTCCGATGTTCCTGGTCAAGTCCAGTTTTCCAGGATCAGCGGCGCCGCGATTCGCTCGTAGTGACGAAGATTGTTGGTGACCAGCACTGCGGCCGCCGAGAGAGAATGGGCGGCGATCATCATGTCCATTTCTCCGATCGTCCGGCCCGTGCTGACCAGTTGGTGGCGAATGTCGGCGTACCAGTCGGACGCTTCCACGTCCCACGGCAAGGCGCGGACGATCTTGAAAAATTGCCGCACCGCCAGATGGAGACGGTGCCCGCCAGGCAGGCGTTTCAGTCCAAACTGCAATTCGGCGCGGGTCATCACGGAAATGCAGACCTGGGACGGCGCCAGAGCTTCCAGGCGATTCTTGATCGCCAGCGACTTTCCCTTGATGAGAAAGCTGACGGTATCGGTATCGAGCATGTAGCGCATGGCCTTATGGCTCACGGCTTCCCATCCGGATCGTCGTCGAAAATACCATTTTCCGGCGGCGGCGCGTTCAGCGGACGCCCAGCCATGAAATCCGCCGGCACGTCGACCGAATCCAGTAACTCGAAGAACTCGTTCCATGCGCTGGCGCCGGGTCGATTCGACAACACCACGTCACCCGTGGCGTCGTCGCGCGTGACATACACTTCGCCGCCTTGAAAGCGAAATTGCGCCGGCAGCCGAACCGCCTGGCTGGCGCCGTTCTGGAACAGCTTGGCAAGGTGTGTCTCGCTCATCGTGTATTCCTTTTCGCTTGGGTGTATATATCCCAGTATATACTCGCTTCGGACGCGGATCGGCAAAAAACAGAAAGCCCGGAACAAATCAGCCGGCCGGCAACTCGTCGAGCAAACGCTGGACGCCGGCGCGCCAATCGGGCAGGCGCAATCCGAAGGTCCTTTGCAGCTTGCCCGTATCCAGCCTCGAATTGAGCGGCCGCCGGGCGGGGGTGGGATACGCCGAGCTCGGAATCGCCTCGATCCGCTCCGCGCCGAGGCGCAGCGGACGCCCTGCCCGGCGCGCCAGCTCGATCACGAAACAGGCGTAGGCGTGCCAGCTCGTCTCGCCCGCCGCGGCCAGGTGATACAGGCCGGCCCATTCCGGCCGGGTTTCCACCGCCCGCAGGGCGTGCGCCGTCACGTCGGCCAAGAGATCGGCCCCCGTCGGCGCGCCGACCTGGTCGTCGATGACGCGCAAGCTGTCGCGTTCGGCGGCGAGGCGCAGCATGGTCTTGGCGAAATTCGCGCCGCGCGCCGCGTACACCCAACTGGTGCGGAAAATCAGGTGCTTCGCGCAGCGCGCGACCGCCTGCTCTCCTTCCAGCTTGGTGCGGCCATAGACACTCAGCGGAGCGGTCGGATCGGTTTCCACGCGCGGCGCGGCACCGCTGCCGTCGAACACGTAGTCGGTCGAATAATGCACCAGCCAGGCGTCCAGCGCCGCCGCCGTTTCGGCCAGGACCGCCGGCGCCTCGGCGTTGATCGTCCGCGCCAGGCCAGGCTCCGACTCGGCCTTGTCCACCGCCGTGTAGGCGGCCGCGTTGACGATCACCCGCGGCGCCACGCGGCGGACGGTTTCCGCCAGTTCGCGCGCACGGGTGAAGTCGCCGCACAGATCGACCGAATCATGATCGAGCGCCACGACTTCGCCCA
>JAISQQ010000095.1 GCA_031274075.1 Accumulibacter sp. | reverse complement strand
AAGGAATCCTTCTCTCCGGGCTTGACCGGTCCCGGAGAGGGGTTTTCGATGCAGAAGAAAATCATCGCACTGGCGGTTGCCGGACTGGTTTCGGGCGCTGCCTTCGCGCAGTCCAATGTTACGATTTATGGCATCGCCGACGCGGCTTACGTCTACAGCAAGTCCGACGACAACAAGTTCAGCGGCATCGACAGTGGCGGCTGGAGTGGTGGCCGTATCGGTTTCCGTGGCGAGGAAGCGCTGGGCAATGGCTTGAAAGCCATCTTCACCTATGAATTCGGCAGCAACATCGACGAAAATTCGGCGTTCAACCGAACGCGTCAGGCCTTCGTCGGCCTGTCCGGCGGTTTCGGTTCCGTGACCCTCGGCCGTCAATACGCGCCGTCCTTCTTGTATCTGGGCGCGACGAGCGCCAACGACATCACCGGCGTCAACCCGGTCGACCTCGCTCTGGGCAGTTACTTCGTCACGATGCAAACCGGCGACGGCTCGCGCTGGAACAACTCGGTTGCGTACAACAGCCCGAACTGGTCCGGCCTCGACTTCCGCGTCATCTACGGTTTCGGTGAAAGTGTCGGTCATAGGATCACTTCTGAGCCGACGATTACTATTCCGTCGACACCAGGGGAGTATCCATTGGAGGATATTGTAGGTACTGATGAAACGGATCATGGAACTTACGATACCTCCGATTCCGGCAGATTCGGTCTCGGCGTGCGTTACGCGAATGGCCCGCTGTACCTGACCGCGATCTATCAGCAATCGGAAGAAAGCTTCAATGACGTGGAAGACGGTACCAAGGCGTGGGCGATCGGCGGCAACTACGACTTCAAGGTCGTCAAGGTGTTCGCCAACTACGTCCATCAGAAGTATGACGATGGCGACAAGCAGAACCTGTTCTCCATCGGTCTTGGCGTCCCGGTCAGCAAAGCCGGCACCGTCCATTTCGAGTACATGCAGTTCAAGGACAAGTCGTTCGACGACGAAAACAAGGCCAAGGGTTTTGGCGTCGGTTACTATCATGACCTGTCCAAACGGACCCGGCTGTATGCCAATGTGTCGCAGATCGACAACGACGACAACGTTAAATGGGGCTTCTCGAAGACCATCATTGCCGGCGAAAAGAATACCAACCTCCAATTGGGTATCCGCCACGCCTTCTGATCCGATCTTCGGAGCAACAATCGAACGGGCGCGTCAAGCGCCCGTTTTTTTGGTATGCCCGTGACCGTAGGGCGGAAAAGCGAAGCGTCTTCCGCCAATCCACCTTCCCCCCGGCGCGAAGCGCCGCTCATTTTCTTGTTTGCGCCGCTGACGCGGCGAGGAAACGATTGGCGGAAGACGCTTCGCTTTTCCGTCCTACGGTTCCTACGCTTGCTGTCGGGCGCACCAAGAAAAAAACGCCCGCTTGACGCGCCCGTTTCAGATTCCGGCAGTCCTTCTCTCCGGCGGCGCAGCCGCTGCTCATCGTATTCAACGGCCCTTGAATCGTGCGGCGCGTTGCGCCGTGGAAAAGGATCGGCGGGAGGCGCTTCGCTTTCCCGCCCTACGGAACCGTCGCTGTTTTCACGCACACCGGTCGACTTTAGGTTCATGGAGAGCGTGCGATGACCCTGGGGAGCGCGGCAGGGCCATTGCACTCTGTGGCGTCGTTGGCGCCAAACCGTTGGCGCACCCCGTAGGGCGGGAAAGCGCAGCGCCGCCCCCCGGGCCGTCTCTCCGGCGGCGCCGCCGCCGCGATTATTCGGCGGCCGTTGTATAGTGCGGGGCGGGCGCCTCGCGCTCCCCAGGGCCATCGCACGCTCTCCATGAACCTAAAGTCGACCGGTGTGCGTGAAAACAGCGACGGTTCCGTAGGGCGGGAAAGCGAAGCGCCTCCCGCCGGTCCTTTTCACGGCGCAACGCGCCGCACGATTCAAGACCGCCGAACAATAAAAGCGGCTGCGCCGGAGAAAACGAACTGGGTCCCGGCTTGCGCCGGGACGACGAGCCATGTAGGGCGGATGCAATCCGCCGGTCGTAAACCTCCGGCGCGAAGCGCCGGCAAATCCCGTCACCTGCCACCCGTCACCTGTCACCTGCCCCCATGATCGCTTCCTCGTCGATCCAGCCGCGTTCGCCGGGAATTTCGAGCATTCGCCGGATGTTGCGGCGGCGCATGAATGTTGGTAGCGGACGGCGGTGGATGCGCAGGTCGGCGAAGTCGATCAGGCCGAGTTCGCCGGCGGGGGTCAGGACGACGTTGCCCAGGTGCAGCGAGCGGAAATAGACGCCGTGCGTGTGCAGTCGGATGACTAAGGCGGTGAACAGGCGCTTGATCCGGCCTTCGCTCTCGGCGTCGAGTCCCTGCCGGAGCAGGGCGCGCAGGGTGCTCCCGGCGAGCGGCCAATAGAGCACCGCGTCGCGCTTTGCCGACGGCACGCGCAGCGCGGCGATCACGCGCGGGACGGGTATTCCGCGCGCGGCCAGCGCGGCGGCGTTGTCGACGAAGCGCCGGGCATACGGGTACCACGCCGCCGAAGTGATCAGCCGCTTGCGCCGGAACAGCTTGAGGATGCGACCGTCGGGCAGGCGCAGCACTTTCTCGCCGTACGAGTCGGCTTCGAGC
>JAISQQ010000449.1 GCA_031274075.1 Accumulibacter sp. | reverse complement strand
GCGCTTCGCCGCGCCGGGGCGCGTCGACGTTTCCGGCGAACTGCGCATCGGCGACGGCGCGACGGCGGAAAACGCCTTTCTCGACGTCCGCCTCGACCGCTTCGGCGCCTGGCAGTTGCCCGACCAGTGGGTCGCCGTTTCCGGCAACGGGCGCGTTTCCTGGCGGGCGGGAAGCCTGGATGTTTCCGGCGAACTCGGCGTCGACGCCGGCTACTGGCAGCTCGCGCCGGCCGGCATGCCCCGGCTGTCGGACGACGTGCGCGTCGAACGGCCGGAAGCGCCCGCGCGCGGCGGCGCGCGGCCCAATCTCGATCTCGATCTCGACCTGAAGGCCGGCCTGGGACGCCGTTTCCTGTTCCGCGGCGCCGGCCTGCAAACCTGGCTCGCCGGCGACGTGCGCTTGCGCGCGCGCGGCCGCGACCTGCCGCGCGCGAGCGGCGCGATCCGCCTGCGCGACGGCCGCTTCGACGCCTATGGCCAGCAACTGGACATCGAGCGCGGCCTGCTCACTTTCCACGATCTGCTCAACGATCCGGCGCTCGACGTGCGCGCCGTGCGCAAGGGACTGGCCGTCGAAGCCGGCGTGCAGGTCGGCGGCAGCGCGCGGCGACCCGTGGTGCGCCTGGTCTCCGACCCCGAACTGCCGGACGCCGACAAGCTCGCCTGGCTGCTGCTCGGCCATGGACCGGAGTCGATGAGCGCGGGCGACGCGGCGCTGCTCGCGGCGGCGGCGGACGATCTCCTCGGCAACGATTCCGGCGGCATCGTGCGGCAGTTGAAAAATACCTTCGGCATCGACGAATTCGGCGTCCGCCAGGGCGACATCGGCGGCAACGCCGCGCGCGCGCCAGGCAGCCGGATCGTCGCCCGCAGCGTCGACGCCGCCGCCAGCACGCCGAACGACCCGATCCTCAGCGTCGGCAAGCGCCTGTCGGCCAACGCCACGCTGGCCTACGAGCAATCGCTGACCAAGGCCGAGAGCGTGGTCAAGCTGACCGTCAACCTGACCCGGCGCGTCGCCGTCATCGCGCGCGCCGGCAGCGACAATGCCCTGGACATCTTCTACACGTTGACCTTCGGCCAGCCGCCGCGCCGCGATTCCAGGACAAGCGCGAACGAGCGCAAGACGCCCGCGGAATGATGCCGGGAACCTTGGTAGAAGCCACGACGACACGAGAGACACGTGTGGGCACGCCGCGCTTTGCCCACCTCGGAACCTGTTTACGATCTTCTCTGGGAGCGCGGGATAGTCGCACTCTCTCCGGTGCGCGCAAAAATGGCGGTGATTGCCGGGCGCTTCGCGCCCGCAAGAATACTGACACCTGACCTCTGATCCCTGATCCCTGCCCCGTAGGGCGGGAAAGCGAAGCGCCTCCCGCCGATCCTTTTCACGGCGCAACGCGCCGCACAATTCAAAAGCCGTCGAATAATAGAGACGGCGGCTGCGCCGCCGGAGAGAACGACCGGCGGAAGGCGCTACGCGTTTCCGCCCTACGGGGTGCACCAACGGTTTGGCGCCAACGCCCACGCACGACAAAAAGACAGGGATGGACGGAGGCTATTGTTCCACCCCCGATCCATCCCGCCTTATATTGCGTTACTTCGGCAGCCGTTGCTACAGCGCGGCTTCAATCGCGCGAATGACGTTGTCGGCTTCCGCCTTCAAAAGCTCGCCCGCCGTTTCGGTCACCCGGCCTTCCGCCTGCGCCTGAGTGATCAGCGCGATGTACTGCCGCAGATTGCTGATCGCATAAGTGTAGTAATACTGCGCCGCGTACGCCGGTTGCGTCCCCAACAGCGTGTCGCCGTTGGCGGCGTAAAAATGCGCCGTGTCGACTGCCCGCAGGATGTCCTCGCCATCGACGATGTTGTAATACACCGTGTGATCCCGCAGCAGGCCCGTCGTCGAGTAATCGGCGGTGAAGTGCCGAATGCTCAGGCAACGCTCCGGACTGCATTCGAGCCCCATGCCGATCACCGACGCCTCGGCTTCCGCAACGGTCTCGGCACCGTCTTCCGGCAGTACGAAACCGGCGGCGATCGAGGCATTGACGGCGTTTTTAACCTGGGCGACGTAATCCGCGTGTGTCGGATACAGCGATTGCAAGGTGGCGGTATCGAAGGGCGTCCAACCACCGATGTTGCCGCATTCACTGCCATTCGCCCGCGCCGTCGGCACATCCATATGGGCCAGCCGGATGCCGCCGAGGGCATTGCCATAGATGTCGCGGACGATGGAGAGCGTTCCGCCATTGTCGACGGTGTTGAAACGCGCCCCATCGGGCGGCACGGTTCCCGTTTCGATCTGTATCACCAGATGGTGGAGCGCCGCGTTGAGCACATGCCGGTACGGAGTGCGCGTGCGCGAGGGGGTCGGAAGTCCGGTGACAGTGGAAGTACAGTTGTCGTTGGTCGTCAACGCTGGGCCAATGTCGCGCAGACGCACTCCCGTGCGGCCCAGGCGCTGGATCGAATCGCCGTGGTTCGTGCCCGCGACCCACCAAGTGTGCCGTAACGGCAGATCAGCCTGGTTATTTACTCCCAAGCCGTTCGAACTCCCCCCTTCCGATTCGCTCAATACCTTGATCACCGGCGTGTCGAAGTCGTCCCGGATTCTCGGATTCGATACCTGAATGATGAAGGCATCATAAATCGGAGCGCGCATGTGAATGTAATTGGTATAGATGCCCAGGCGACTTCCCGATTGCGACATGCCGATACCGATCGTGTGCTTCACTTGCAGCCCACCCATCACCGCCGACACTGCGTACGCCGCCTTCGCCGTCTGCGAGAAGATGTCGTACGAGAGCGGATCACCCGTCAAGGCACCATTGTTGGTGACGTCCAGGCTGTCGTAGCGCGTGGGGCTGAATTTCTTCAGGCCACCGATGGCATTGTTGTTGGTGATCCCAACGTTCTGCGCGCTCACGCCAATATAGGCATAACCAGCGCGGAGCAGATAATCCTTGGCTTGTACCCAGTAGTACTCGCCGTCGAAATTATCCGTCACGTTGAACCACTCGACGACCACCGTGCCGTTGAATTTGGCCGCGTCCGCCGGGCGACGCACTACGATCCGCGTCTTGTACGGAACGTCCTCCTGGACGACCTCGGCGTTGGCCGTCGGCAGCGTGGACGGTACACTGGTCGGCGCGTCATAACGGTTGGCCTTGCCGTCCATGTAGAACTCTTCCTCGACGTAGCCGTGGCTGACCAACGCCACGTCCGAAGCGAAGAAGGTGTAGTTGTTCGTTTCGCTGGTAAACGGCTCGCTTACCACCGGTCCCGTGATGACCGGGGTGGGAATCGCCGAGAATTTATCTTCTGGCGTCGGCGCCGGATCCGAGCTGTGTCCACCTCCACCTCCGCCGCCGCAGCCGGCCAGCGCCGCAATAAATACTCCCGCGACCAGCGAACGGGTAAAGGCCCGCAGGGAGTGCGCTACGCCTCCGCCGTCCTGTGATCTGTTGCGCAATGCGATCGTTTTCATTGACTTCTCCAGTTGTTTGTGTTTGCACGACAAAAACCGGGATGGAACCGAGGCCATGTTTCACCCTTGATCCATCCCCTGTTCATAGGCTTGTACCCAGCTTGTCTGTTACAGCCGCGCTTCAATCGCGCGAATGATGTTGTTGGCTTCCAGCACCAGCAGTTCGCCCGCCGTTTCGGTCACCCGGCCTTCCGCCTGTGCCTGATTGATCAGCGCTTTGTACTGCTGCAGGCTGCTGATCGCATAACCGTAGTAATACAGCGCCGTCCACGCAGGATTTCCTCCATACTGCGTGTCGCCGTTGGCGACGTAGTAGTGCGCTTGGTCGACCGCCTGCAGAATGTCCCCCCCATCGACGATGTTGTAATACACCGTGTGATCCCGCAGCAGGCCCGTCGTCGAGTAGTCGGCGGTGAAGTGCCAACGGCTCAGGCAACGCTCCGGACTGCACTCGAGCCCTGTGCCAATCACCGATGCCTCGGCTTCCGCAATGGTCTCGGCACCGTCTTCCGGCAGTACGAAACCGTCGGCGATCGAGGCATTGACGGCCGCCCTGACTTTGTCGACGTATTCCGCGTGCGTCGGATACAGCAATTGCAAGGTAGCGGTATCGAAGGGTGCCCAAGTGCCGACGTTATTGCATCCGCCGTTCGCACGTGCCGTCGGCACGTCGGTATGCGCCAGCCGGATGCCGCCGACGGCGTTGCCACGAATGTCACGTTCGATGGCGCGCGACGCCCCGCTGCCGGTGGTGCTGAACCTTGGCCCAGCGGGTGGCACGGCTCCCGTTTCGATCTGCCTCACCAGATGGTGGAGCGCCGCGTTGAGCACGTGCCGGTACGGTGTGCGCGTACGAGTCTGTTGTCCAGAGGGTCCAAAGGGTCCAGTGGAGGCGGTGCAGTTGTCGTTGGTCGTCAACGCCGGGCCGATGTCGCGCAGACGCACTCCCGTGCGGCCAATGCGCTGGACCGAATCGCCGTGCGTGGTTCCCGCGACCCACCAGGTGCGCCGCAAGGGCAGGTCGGCCTGATCGTCGTTCAAACCGCTCGCCGAGTTACCTTCGCTTTCGCTCAACACTTTGATGATCGGCGTGTCGAAGTCATCCCGGATTCTCGGGCCCCATACCTGAAAGATGAAGGCATCATAAATGGGGGCGCGCATGTGAATGTAATTGGTGTAGATGCCCAGGCGGCTTCCCGATTGCGACATGCCGATACCGATCGTGTGCTTCACCTGCTGCCCGCCCATCACCCGCGGCACCGCATACGCCGCCTTCGCCGTCTGCGAGAAGACGTCGTACGAAAGCGGATCGGTGTTGTCCCCATACATGCCGCCAGTGAAGGCGCCATTATTCGTCAGGTCCAGATCGCCGTAGCGCGTGGAGCTGAAATTCTTCAAGCCGCCGATAGGATTGCTGTTGGTAATTCCCTGGATCTGCGCGCTCACGCCGATGTAAGCGTAACCGGCGCGCAGCAGGTAATCCTTGGCCTGCACCCAGTAGTACTCGCCGTCGAAATTATCTGTCACGTTGAACCACTCGACGACCACCGTGCCATTGAACTTCCTCGGGTCCGCCGGGCGGCGCACCACGATCCGCGTCCTGTACGGAACGTCCTCCTGGACGACTTCGGCGTTGGCCGTCGGCAAGGTGGCTGGCACGCTGGTCGGTGCGTCATAGACGTTAGCCCTGCCGTCCATGTAGAACTCTTCCTCGATGTAGCCGTGGCTGGTCAGCGCCACGTCCGAAGCGAAGAAGGTGTAGTTGTTCGTTTCGCTGGTAAACGGCTCGCTCGCCACCGGCCCGGTGATGGCCGGGGTGGGAATCGCCGAGAATTTATCTTCCGCCGGCGGCAGCGGCGCTATCGGATTCACCGGCGGTGTCACCGGCGTCGTCGGTTCTTCCGGCGTCGCCGCATCCGCGCTGTGTCCGCCTCCACCTCCGCCGCCGCCGCAGCCGGCCAGCACTGCCATAAAGAAACCGATGGTCGCCCATCGGGCAAAGGACCGCAGGGAGAACGCCGCCGCGCCTCCGTCGTCCTGTGATCTGTTTCGCGATGCGATCATTTTCATTGACTCCTCCAGTTAAATTGCCAAATACAACTCCCGTGGAGAACAAGCCAAGCAAATACAGGAACCTCTTGTCATGTCATCCCCGTCGAGGTAATCTAGCATCATTGTTGGACAATATCAATAAATTTGTATGATGATTGTATGATGATTGTATGATGATTGTAGTACAATATAAACTATATTATTGGATAATATGCTTAGCTTTGTCTGACAACGGTGCGGGACAATAATTTCAAACGAGCTCACCATGAGCATTGGAGGGCGTTGAGTCAGATGTTTTTTGCCGCGACTCTGTTTCCCTGGACACCGGTTTGAAGTTAAATCGTGTCCAGGAAAGGAGTCGGGAGATGGGGAAGGAATCAGGGTTTGACGGGCTTCGGCCAGTTTTGCCGGAGTGGGTGCGTAGCGCGACTGGAGGCCAAGCCGGCGCGGCTTGGTTCTGTGCATGGACAACGACACGCAATACATCGCCGACGGTTTTCTCGATACGCCAGCTTCCGGCGCATCGCGCCGAGCCTCGCTTCTTTCGTGGCCGGGCTACAAACCAACGGCGTCGCCGAGTCCAAGGAACGCCACGATCAGCACTGGCGTTTCGAAAAATGGGGCTTCATGCCATTCTTCGAAACCTGTCAGGCCTACACCGTGCAAAAGGTCGCCTGAGTCGCAAAACAGTGTCCAATCCAGTGTCCAATCGATTCGGGCCGGTATATCATGTACCACGGCATGCGTATCGAGCATTGGCGTCCGAAGGCAGAAACGGAATGGATCCGGTGTCCCGGGACAAGAAAAAAGGCGAGGAGTTATGTCAACAGTGATCTTGAGAAACGTGGTGAAGCAATTTGGCGCGGTCCGGGCGGTCGACGATCTTTCGATCGAGATCCAGGACCAGGAGTTCGCGGTCCTCGTGGGGTCTTCGGGCTGCGGCAAGACCACCGCGCTGCGCATGATCGCCGGCCTCGAGACGGCTTCTTCCGGCGATATCCTCATCGACGATCTGCGGGTCAACGATCTGCCGCCCCGCGACCGCGACATCGCCATGGTGTTCCAGAACTACGCGCTGTATCCCCACATGAACGTGCGCGAGAACATGGGGTTCGGCCTGCGCATCCGCAAAT
>JAISQQ010000414.1 GCA_031274075.1 Accumulibacter sp. | reverse complement strand
GGCGCGTTCTCATCATGAAGTCTCATCCCGTGAATGCTCATCCGCATAAAAGACAGGAGTTCATCCGTCGTTATTTTCCCGCTGAAGAATTGACCATTGGCCCAATCCATCAATTCCTGGCGGGTCATGTTGGTGAAATCAAGCTGTCCGGGGTCATTCGCCATGACCGTACTCATCGCGTCCGAATAGGACGCGGCGGAACCGCTGACGGGAAACCGCGCGCCTTGCGCGTATGAATCGTTTGTCGCGTCAATTCTCATCGAGTCCTCCTCCTGGATACGGAAAACACGGTATCCACAGCAATATTCATGCCATAGGCAAACGGCGTTCATTGCTTCGTGATGACGCGGGATACCCGGCAAGGGCTTGCCGGTCGTCAGGCAAATTTTGCCGTATTCACGGTCGAGGGCGCGATGAAGCGTCGCGTGATGGCTATGCCGCCGACGGACGCCGGGTCAGGCATTCGGAAGCAGCAAATTGACGAAAGGCCGGGTGTTTTTCCAGCGATAACCGGAGAAATCGCGCAGATCGGTGGACAGGATGCGACCTTCCTCTTGTTGCTCGGCCAGGATCACCAGCGAGGCGTCGGCCAGATCCATCGGCAGTTCGCGGTAACGGCGCATCAGATAACTGGCGCGCGTTATCGCGTCTTCCGGCGGCTCCGGCACGCTCACCGCCCCTTGCGCCACGGCGTCCATGAAATCGAGCGCCTGATGCACGCCGACACGCGCCACCAGCAGGTGGCAGACCTCGGTCAGCACCGGCCAGGTGGTGACGAAGCCCTCGCCGGCGTAGCGCTTCGCCGCCTCGCAGGCCGCGCGGTAATGGCGGTCGCGCCGGTTGCCCAGCGCAATCCAGAAACCGCTGTCAGCAAGAATCATGGGGTTCTTGCACCGCGAGGGGAATCTTTTCTTCCAGCGCTTCGCCCAGATAATCCTTGTAGCGCGCCGACAAATCCTCCGGCCCCTCGCCCGCGCCGATATAAGCGGCGAGCAAGGCCAAGGAGTCGCGCGCCGGGCGCACGTGGGAAGCATGATATTCGCGCAGCGCGTCGCGCAGCAGATCGGAGGCCGACAAGCCGCTGCGTTCCTGCAATTCCCGGAACCGCGCCGCATCCGCGCCAGACAGGCGGGCATTGATGCGGATGTCGGAAAGAGGGAGGGAAGTCATGGCGGTCCATCCATAAGAAGCTGTTTTAAAAAAATGGGTACGAGAAATGCTTAGATCGCAAAAACCTCAATTCAAGCCCTGGGTGAAGGTAGGGCGGTTTCTCCGAAACCGCCGCCATCCGGCGCGCTCGGAGATCGCGCCCTACCCTGGATGATCCATCTTGCTTCTCAAACGTCTTTCTGATTTCCGAAACAGCTTCTAAGAAAAGTGTCTTAACTGTATGACGGTCTGGCGCGGGTGTCAAATTTTTCTCCACCGCCCGCCGCGGCGCGAATTTCCACGCCAGCCACCGGATAGGGCCGGCTCAATTCTCTTCCGGCACGCGCACCACGCACAGCCCCAATTCTTCGAGTTCTTCGCAAAAAGCCAGCGGCGCCATCCAGTCCGTGACGATCATGTCGATACGGCTGAGCGGGCAGGTCAGGAAGCTCGATATGCAATTCATTTTGCTGTGATCGGCGACGATGATCATCTTGCCGCTCGAATTTTCGATCATCGCCTTGTTGACCGCCGTTTCCTGACGGACGGCCGTGGTGCAGCCCTTCTTGATGCTGATGCCGTTGATGCCGAGGATCGTGACGCTGGAGAAGATGCCGTGCAGCCCGGCGATGGTCATGTCGCCGACCAGTGATTTCGACGGCGCGCGGTAGTCGCCGCCGAGCAGGATCAGATCTTGCTCCGCTTCGATGTCCAGTCCGAGACAGGCGGCGTTGTTGGTGACGATGCGGGTTTTCTTGCCGCGCAGGTGGCGGATGACCTCCAGGGTCGTCGAGCCGGCGTTGACGAAGACGGTTCCGTTTTCGGCGACCAGCGACGCGGCGTAGCGTCCGATCAGGCTCTTTTCCCGCTTGGACAGATGGTCTTTCTGCTCGAACAGTTCTTCCAGGCGCAAACCGGAGACCAATACGGCTCCGCCGCGCGTGCGTTCGAGAAAATTTTCTCCGGCCAGCGCGTCGAGATCGCGCCGGATAGTGATCTTCGAGACGCCGAACTCGGCCGCCAGTTCGTCGGCGGAGACGGACTGGCGCTGGTAGAGCATTTCCAGGATCTTTCGGTGCCGATAGTTGCCGATCTTCATCGTCGCCTGCTTGTTCGCGCCGTCGAGCGCCGGAGTGCTCATCGCGTTTCCTCCCGGAATCCGGGCGCCGCCAGCGCCCGGTAGAGTGCCCGCGCCCGGCGGCACTGGCGTTCGTAGAGCGGTAGGTTTTCGGGATTGGGCCGGTAGGATACCGAAGCGTCCGCGTCCAGGGCGCGCGCGAAGGCCCGCGCGTGCGAGGCGTCGATGCCGCAGGCCACCGCGCCGGCGATCCAGGCGCCGAACGAGGTGGCCTCGCCGTTTCCGAAACGGACTACCGCGCGGTCGAAAACGTCGCTCTGGATCTGGTTGAACAGCTCCGAGCGGGTCAGCCCGCCGGACACGCTGACCGTGGCGACGCGGCCACACAAGGCTTCGACGAGTTCCAGGCTTTCCTTCATCTCGACGGCGATGCCTTCGAGGATCGCGCGCGCCATTTCGCCGCGCGTGGTTCCGAGCGTCAGGTTGTAGAAGACGCCCCTGGCCGCCGGGTCCCAGTGCGGCGCGCCGCATCCCCGGAAGTGCGGCAGGAGAATCAGGCCGTTCGCCCCCGGCGGCGCGGCGGCGGCCTCCGCGTTCAGGCGGGAGAGCGCCGCGGCGTCCACGGCGGCTGCTGCGTCTGCCGCGTCCATATTTGCGCCGCCCGAGCCGAGTCCGGCAAACCAGCGGTAGATCATTCCCGAGGTCAGCACCGCGGCTTCGACGATGTAGGCGTCCGGCACGGCGGAAACATTGCAGGCGGTGCGCATCCGCTCGTCGAGCGCGGGCTTGGCACTGTGCCCGATCAGGTAGGAACCGGTGCCGGTATTGGTCACCGCGCGCTCGCCGGAAAACAGGCCAAGCCCCAGCGCCGCGCACTGCTGGTCGCCGCCCGCGGTGATCACCGGCAATCCCGGAGGCAGGCCGGTTTCCCTCGCGCAGCCGGGAAGCAGTCCGCCGGCGACCGCGCCGGGGGCGACGAGTTCGCAGAGCATGCCGGGCGGCACCTCGAAAAGCCGCAGCAATTCCGCGTCCCATTGCCGCGATTCGAGATTGAGCAGGCTGGTGCGGCTGGCGAAGCTGTGGTCGGTCAGCAGCCGGCCGGTCAGCAGGTACAGCGCCCAGTCCTGGATGCCGATCATGTGCCGCGTCCGTTTCCAGATGTCGGGCCGGTGGCGCTTGAACCAGGTCATCTTGATGGCCGAGAACACCGGCGAGATTTTCAGCCCGCAGGCGCGGTAAACCTGGGCCTCGCAGGCGGCCATCGCCTGCGCGAGTCCGGCGGCGCGCCGGTCCTGCCACATGACGGCAGGATGCAGCGGGATGCCGTCGCGGTCGATCGGGATGACCGAGGAACGCTGCGCCGTCACGGAAACGCAGGCCGGTTCGAGGCGGGCGCTCGCGGCGGCGTCGGCGCAGCTTTTCAGCACTTCGGGCAAGATCCCCGCCCACGCCGCCGCGTCCTGCTCGACCCGGCCATCGTTGAAATACCCGGGGGCGTTTTCCCGCGCGTCCATGTGGATCAGGCGGCCGTCGGCGTCGTACAGCGCGCCGCGCACGCTCGTCGTGCCGATATCGACGGTGATGATCCCTTTCATCCGCTCCTCGCTTCCGCTCCTTGCTTCTACTCCAATTCCTGGCCGGGGCGGCCTTGTTTTTGCGCGTCTTGCCCTGGGTAATGCGATCGTTTTGATCGATACAGGGCTTTATAGTATACATTATGATGTGAAGCCGGGCGCTGAAAAGCTCAATCGCCGGGTCAAGGAATTTCGCGAGGTCATCGGATGAAAATCGAAAAACGCTTCCTGGCAACGTTGGAGCGCTGCTATGCCTGCAACAGCATCGAAGTCGACGGCCTGAGACGCATCCTGCTGGCCACGGAAGGCCGGGGCGCGTGCCTGGCCTGGACCGCGCCCGACTACACGCGCAGCCACGTCGTCTGGGACGGCCCCGGCGGCACCATGTCGATGGCGCCGATTCCCGGAACGAACGGCGAGTTCCTGGCGGTACAGCAATTCTTCCGCATGTACGACTGGGAAGAAGCCAAATTGGCGCACGTCCGCCCGCTCGCCAGCGGCGGCTATGAAGTCACCGGCATCCTGCGCCTGCCGTACATCCACCGCTTCGACCTGCTCACCGTTGGCGGACGCCACTACTTCATCGCCTGCACGCTGGCCACCGCCAAGGCCGCCAAGGACGACTGGAGCCATCCCGGCAAGATCTGGGTCGGCGAATACACCGCTCCCGGCCCGCTGCCGGTGCGTGTGCTCAAGGACGGCCTGAGCAAGAACCACGGCTACAGCCGGCTGACGCGGGACGGCGCGACGCATGGCCTGGTCACCTGCGAGCAGGGCGCTTTCCAAGTCACCCCGCCGCATGCGCCGGACGGCGACTGGCAAGTACGGCAATTCATGGACTGGCCGATCGGCGACATCGCGGCGATCGACATCGACGGCGACGGCGAACTCGAATTCGCCACGATCGAACCCTTTCATGGCCAATACTTCCGCGTCTACAAGAAGATCGACGGAGCTTTCGTGAAGCTGTTCGAACATCCCGAAGTGAGCGAGTTCTATCACGTCGTGGTGGGCGCGACGCTCGCCGGCGAGCCGGTGTTCATCGGCGGCTGCCGGCGAGGCAAGCAGCAATTGTTCTACGTGCGCGCCCGGCGCAAGGCGCCGCTCGAACTCGAAGCCGTGCTGATCGAAGCGGGCGTCGGTCCCAGCAACGCCTGCGTCGTGCATGAACCGGGGCGCGACATCATCGTCGCCGCCAACCGCGAAAAGGCGGAAGCCGCCTTGTACTTCGTAACGCCATCGTAAACATCGAAACGATCATTTTGACGTTGAAATCGATCATTTGATTCAATATAATCGAAATCGGTTGTCAAATAGACGCTTTCCATCGACGCCAACCGTCCAGAAAGACCGGGACGAGCGGAAATCGATGATCGAATCAAGCGGATGAGCGATTGGAGAACGGCATGGCAAAAGTGGACGAAGTCACCCGGGAATCGTGGGTGCTGGGCACCTTCCCGCAATGGGGCACGTGGCTGAACGAGGAAATCGAGCGCGAGGTGGTCAAACCCGGCAGCTTCGCCATGTGGTGGCTGGCCTGCACGGGAATCTGGGTGAAGACCGAAGGCAACACCAACCTCTGCATCGACCTGTGGTGCGGCGCCGGCAAGCGCTCGATGAAGAATCCGCTGATGGACCCGCATCACCAGATGGCGCGCATGAGCGGCTGCGTCGCGCTGCAACCCAACCTGCGCCTCTCGCCCTTCGTCATCGATCCCTTCGCCATCCGGCAAATCGACGCGGTCGTTTCCACGCATACGCACAACGACCACATCGACGTCAATGTCGCCGCCGCGGTGCTGAAAAACTGCGACGCCAAGGTGCCGTTCATCGGCCCGAAATCCTGCGCCGAGGTATGGAAAAAGTGGGGCGTGCCGGAAAGCCGCATCATAGAGGTCAAGCCGGGCGACGTCGTCAAGATAGGCGACGTCGATCTCGCCGTGCTCGAATCCTTCGACCGCACGATGGCCGTCACGCTGCCGAAGGAAGAGATCGCGAAGGGCCAATTTCCGGTCGAGATGGACGACGTGGCGGTCAATTATCTCGTCAAGACGCCGGGCGGCAACCTCTATCACAGCGGCGATTCGCACTATTCGAACGGCTACGCCAAGCACGGCAACGAGCACCGGATCGACGTGGCGCTCGGTTCCTACGGCGAAAACCCGCGCGGCATCACCGACAAGATGACCTCGTCGGACATCCTGCGCATGGCCGAAGCGCTGAACACCCAGGTGATCATTCCCTTCCACCACGACATCTGGAC
>JAISQQ010000331.1 GCA_031274075.1 Accumulibacter sp. | reverse complement strand
AGGTGGCGGCGCGGCAATCGGAAGCCGACCGCTTTGCCCGGGATCTGGCGCGGCGCGCGCCGATCGCCGAAAGCGGCGCGGTGCCGAAGGAAGAAATCGAGCACGCGCGGGAGGCGCTCAAGGCGGCCCGGGCCAACCTGGCCGCAGCGCGGGAACAACTGGCGGCCAACCGCGCGCTGACCGAGGGCGTCGATGTCGAACAGCATCCCGCCGTTGCACAGGCCGCCGCGCGCGTCGAGGAAGCGTGGCTGGCGTGGTCGCGCTCGCGCATCGCCGCGCCGGTCGCCGGCCAGGTCATAAAGCGCGGCGTTCAGGTCGGGCAGCGGGTGGCGGCGGGCGCGCCGCTGATGGCGGTGATTCCGCTCGAACGGCTGTGGGTGGACGCCAATTTCAAGGAAGTGCAGTTGGGCCAGATGCGCGTCGGCCAGCCCGTGATCCTGACCGCCGACGTGTACGGCGCGGACATCCGCTACCGGGGCCGCGTTGCGGGCTTTGCCGCCGGCACGGGTAGCGCCTTCGCGCTGCTGCCCGCGCAGAACGCCACCGGCAACTGGATCAAGGTCGTGCAGCGCGTTCCGGTGCGGGTGGAACTGGAGGCGGAAGACCTCCGGGCGCATCCGCTGCGCATCGGCCTGTCGATGCGGGTGACGGTGAATATCCGCGATGGGTACGATGGGCGCAATGGGTACGATACGCGCGGCAGCAAGGGCACGGCCCCGCGCGCGGCGGACGCTCAAGCCCCCTCCGCGCGCCTGGACGCTTCCGACGCCGCGCTCGCCGAGGCGCGCGCGCGTATCGCGGAAATCATCCGCCGGCACGACGTCGCCGCCCCGGCGGCGGCAAAGACCGCCGCGAACTGAGATGGCCGCCCCCGCCGCCGCCCCGCCCCGGCTGCCGCCGCTCGAAGGCGGCACGAGAATCCTGGCGACGATTTCGCTGGCGCTGGCCACCTTCATCAACATCCTCGACACCACCATCGCCAACGTCTCGATTCCCACCATCGCCGGCGACCTGGGCGTCTCCGCGAACCAGGGCGCCTGGGTGATCACCTCGTTCGCCGTCGCCAACGCCATCTCCGTGCCGCTCACCGGCTGGCTGGCGCAGCGCTTCGGGCAGGTGCGGGTGTTCGTCGCCTCGACGATCCTCTTCGTGCTCGCCTCGTGGCTGTGCGGCCTCTCGCACAGCCTGGAAATGCTGGTCGCCTTCCGCGTGCTGCAAGGGCTGGTGGCCGGGCCGATGATCCCGCTCTCGCAATCGCTGCTGCTGCAATGCTATCCCGCCGCCAAGGCCGGCATGGCGCTGGCGATCTGGGGAATGACCAACACGCTCGGCCCGGTGGTCGGCCCGATCCTCGGCGGCTTGATTTCCGACAACATGAACTGGGGCTGGATTTTCTACATCAACATCCCCGCGGGTTTCCTCGCCGCGGGCATCACCTGGATGCTGCTCAAGCACCGCGAACTGCCGACCCGGCGCCTGCCCGTCGACCTCGTCGGGCTGGCGCTGCTGGTCCTCTGGGTCGGCGCGATGCAGTTGATGCTCGATCGCGGCCGGGAACTCGACTGGTTCGGCTCCGCCGAGATCATGAGCCTGGCCATCGTCGCCGGCGTCGGATTCTGCTTTTTCATCGCCTGGGAACTGGGCGAAAAGCACCCCATCGTCGACCTGAGCCTGTTCAAGATACGCAACTTCACCGTCGGCACGCTCGCCCTTTCCCTGGGATACGGCGTTTTCTTCGCCAATATCGTCATCCTGCCGCTCTGGATGCAGCAATACCTGGGTTACACCGCGACCTGGGCGGGGCTGGCGACCGCGCCGGTCGGCATCCTGACGGTCCTCCTCCTGCCCGTGGTCGGTAAATTCATGGGGCGGGTCAATCCCCGCGTCTTCGCCATGCTGGGCTTTTCCATCTTCGCGCTCGCCTCCTTCATGCGCGCCGGATTCAACACCGAGGTCGGTGTTCTCGACATCGTCTGGCCCCAGTTCATCCAGGGCGCCGCCGTCGCCGGATTTTTCGTCCCCCTGTCGGCGATCGCCATCATCGGCCTGGACCCCGCCCGCGTCCCCGCCGCCGCCGGACTCTCCAACTTCGTGCGCATCACCGCCGGCGCTTTCGGCGCGTCGATTTCGATCACCTTCTGGGAAAACCGCGCCGCCCTGCATCACGCGCAACTCTCCGAAGCCATCACCCCCTACCGTCCCGCCGCGCAAATGGCGCTCGACGGCCTGCAACAACAAGGATTCAGCATGCCACAGGCGCTGGCGGCGCTGAACCGCGTCGTCGACACCCAATCCGCCACGCTCTCGGCAGTCGAATTTTTCTGGGCTTCGGGCATCATCTTCCTGGCGCTGATCGTGGTGATCGTTTTCAGCAAGCATCGGCCGCACTGAACTTGCGAAGATCGAGGCTCCGGGCTTCATTCTTCGGCCTCCTGGGAGCGCGGGGCACCCGCCGCGCAACAGCGGGGAAAGGACACGACGGCCACTCTTGCGGGGCGGAAGCCCCGCGCTCCCAGGCAAACCGTGTGACGGAGCGACGGATTTCTTTTATCGCTCGCGCCTATTCATTTGAATCTCTCTGTTTGCGCAACTGTTCAGCAGGTATGCGCACCAGTTTTCCGTCTTGTACGATCACAATGGCGGTATTGGTTTGTATGGCGGTTTGACGCGCCAGTTCGCCTGCCCGTTGCATGGCGGCGAGCGAGCCGTACAAATCCGCGTTCCTGGCTTTCTTCAGTTCTTCCGGGTTCATCGCTTTTCTCCCCAGTCCAGCACGATGGCTGTATTGCCTGTGTTGTCGTACAAAGTCCAATCGTCCACTACCGCCCGATAGTATTCCTGAAAATTGCGCCATCCCGCAACAAACCGGCGGCGTATCACGGCTTGCGGAATATCGTGCCCACCTTGGCGAACACGCTCCGCCACACGGGCAATGGCCGCTTCCGCGCTGGGCAGGGTCAGGAAATACAGGCTCACACGATACCCCTGCGCCTGCCATTGACGAATGTGCCGCAGATAGCCCAGGCCGGATAAAGTAGTTTCAAAGGCGAAACTTTCGTTGCGTTGCGCACATCGTTCCATTTCTTCCAACATCAGTCGTCCCGCCTTGATGGCGACGGTTTCCGGTGCAAAGGGCGACAGACCGGCAGCGATCAAATCCGCGTTGATGAAACGGATGCATTGCGCTTCGACAGGCAGAAACGAGCGAGCAAAGGTGGTTTTCCCCGCGCCATTGGGGCCTGCGATGATGATGATTTTCTTGTGTGGATTTTCCGGCACGCAATTCATGACTCATTTACCGTTGTCCAACGGGCGCGGCGCTTGGCCGACTTTCGTATTCCGGGCCGAAGGGAAAGCTCTTGATCCTGCCCACCGGGACAGATGGCGGCGCAATGGCTACGCGCATGACGAATCTCCTTGTAGAGAAAACCTTGAGCTTCCAATACGACTATACTCATCGCATTTCCCTGTCCGGATTGCAGTGCAAACGAGGGACAGGCATCGGGTGGCAGGGATCGGGGATCGGGGATCAGGGATCGGGGATCAGGGATCAGATGTCAGTAATTCTACCCCGTCATTCCGGCGCAAGCCGGAATCCAGAAGTTTGCGGCGCAAGCCGGAATCCAGAAGTTTGCGGCGCAAGCCGGAATCCAGAAGTTTGCGGCGCAAGCCGGAATCCAGGAAGTTTGACGAACGCACTGGGTCCCGGCTTGCGCCGGGACGACGCCCTTGTGCTCATATCAACGCCCATGCCGCGCGAAGCGGTTCGCGGTTTTGAAGGCGTCTTTGAGGCGCTGACAAATCAAGCCCCCGCTTTGCCGGGGGTATTTGACAGCGATTCGAGCCTCTGGCGGCCAGGCATCATCGCCGCCGGACGAATGTGGTTTTGCCGCGAGCTCCGATGTACCGGGGTGCCGGAAATGAGCCGGAAACGACCTGGAAATTGCCTTGGCGCGGCGGTTCGGCTATTCTCTACGGCTTGTCCGCTTTCGTCCGAACCCATGAGCATCATCCTCAAAACGCCCAGTGAAATCGAAAAAATGCGGCTCGCCTGCCGCCTTGCCGCGGAAGTGCTCGATTACGTCGCGCCGTTCGTGAAACCCGGGGTGAGCACGGAGAAACTGGACCGGCTTTGCCACGACTACATGGTCGACGTGCAGGGCAGCGTCCCGGCGTCGCTGAACTATGCGCCGCCGGGCTACAAGCCTTACCCGAAATCGGTGTGCACTTCGGTCAACCATCAGATCTGCCACGGAATCCCCAGCGAGAAGCAGTTGCGCAACGGCGACATCGTCAACATCGACGTCGCCGTGATCAAGAACGGCTATCACGGCGACACCAGCCGGATGTTCCTGGTCGGCGACGCTTCGATCCAGGCCCGGCGGCTCTGCGACGTCACCCACGAGTGCCTGTGGAAGGGCATCGCGCAGGTGCGGCCGGGCGGCTTTCTGGGCGACATCGGCCACGCCATCCAGCGGCACGCCGAAGGCGCCGGCTTTTCGGTGGTGCGGGAGTTCTGCGGCCACGGCGTCGGCGCGCGCTATCACGAAGACCCGCAAGTCGTCCATTACGGCCAGCCCGGCACGGGCGCGGCGCTGCGCCCGAACATGATCTTCACCATCGAACCGATGATCAACGCCGGCAAGGCGGCCATCCGCACGCTGGCGGACGGATGGACGGTGGTCACCAAGGACCACAGCCTGTCCGCGCAGTGGGAACACACCGTCCTGGTCACCGAGGCCGGCTACGAGATTCTCACCGTGTCCGGCGGCATGCGCCCGCCTCCCGCATGGGTCGCGCCATGAATTCCGGCGCCACGGCCGCGGCCACGGACCGTTCCGAACTCGTCAGCCGCTACAAGGCGCGGATCCGGAAGGGCCAGCGCGCGCTGTACGATCAATACTTGTCCAGCCTCGATCCCGACCCGGCGTGCCTGCTCTACGAACGCAGCCACCTGATCGACGAGGTGCTGCGCGAGTTGTGGGTCGAGCTGTGTTTCCCCGATTCGATGGCGCTGTGCGCGGTCGGCGGCTACGGCCGCGGCGAGCTGTGGCCGGCGTCGGACATCGACCTCTTGATTCTCCTGCCGGACGATCCCGACCCGGCGTGTACCGAGCGGCTCGAACGGCTGCTCCGCCTGTTCTGGGACATCGGCCTGGAAATCGGCCACAGCGTGCGCACCGTGGAGGACTGCCTGCGCGAGGCCGAAAAGGATCTGACCATCCAGACGGCGCTGGTGGAAGCGCGGATGATCGTCGGCAACTATGCGCTGTTCAAGCGCATGTCTTCCGAATTCAGGAAGCATCTCGATCCGCAGGCGTTCTACCACACCAAGCGCATCGAACAGGACGAGCGCTATCGCCGCTACCAGGAATCGCCGTACAGCCTGGAGCCGAACTGCAAGGACAGCCCGGGCGGACTGCGCGACCTGCAGACGATCCTGTGGATCGCGCAGGCGGCGGGCTACGGCAATAGCTGGCGGGACCTGAAGCGCCACGGTTTCATCACCTACCAGGAAGAACAGGGGCTGGAGAGGCGCGAGCGTTTCCTGCAAAAGCTGCGCATCCAGTTGCATTTCCACGCCGGGCGGCACGAGGACCGCCTGCTGTTCGACTACCAGACCGCGCTCGCCGAACGGCTCGGCTTCAGCGACAAGCCCACGCGGCGCGCCAGCGAGCAGTTGATGCAGGAGTATTACCGCACCGCCAAGACGATCATGCAGCTCAACACCATCTTGCTGCAAAACATGGGCGCGGCGATATTCCCCTCGTTCGAACACCGGCCCAAGCCGATCAACCCGCGTTTCCAGAATGCGCGCCAACTGCTCGACGTGACCTACGAGAAAGTATTCACCGAGCATCCCGACGCCATACTGGAAGCCTTCCTGCTCATGGCCCGGCATTCGGAACTGAAGGGGCTGACGGCGCGCACGATCCGCCTGCTTTGGCGCGCGCGCCGGCTGATCGACGACGATTTCCGGCAAAATCCGCTCAACAAGGAGCGCTTCATCGAGCTGTTCAAGCAGCCGCGCGGCGTACTGCACGGATTGCGGCGCATGAACGAGTTCGACATCCTGGGCCGCTACCTGCCGAAATTCGGCGCCATCGTCGGGCAGATGCAGCACGATCTGTTCCACGTCTACACGGTGGACCAGCACATCATGCAGGTGCTGCGCAACCTGCGCCGCTTTTCCGACACCGACTTCACCCACGAGTACCCGTTCTGCAGCCAACTGGTCAGCGAATTCGACAAACCGTGGCTGCTCTACATCGCCGCGCTGTTCCACGACCTCGGCAAGGGACGCGGCGGCGGCCATTCGGAACTCGGCGCCTTCGACGCCCAGGAATTCTGCGACGAGCACGGCCTGGGCGAGGAGGACGCCGACCTGATCGTGTGGCTGGTGCGCAATCACCTGTTGATGTCGAACGTCGCCCAGAAACAGGACATCGCCGATCCCGACATCGCCGCCGCGTTCGCCCGCACGGTCAAGGACGAGCGCCGCCTGATCGCGCTCTACCTGCTGACCGTGGCGGACATCCGCGGCACCGGCCCGAAAGTCTGGAATTCGTGGAAAGGCCAGTTGCTCGAAGCGCTGTTCAACCAGACCCGCCGCCTGCTGCTGTCGGGCGGACAGGTGCCGGTGCAGGGCCTCATCGAGGAGCGCAAGGAAGAAGCCCTGCGCCTGATGCTCTACTACGGCATCCAGGAATCGGAGCACGAGCGGTTCTGGAGCCAGCTCGACACGGTGTATTTCCTGCGCCATTCCGCCGAGGAGATCGCCTGGCATACGCGCGCCCTGCACTACCGCGTCAATACCGAGGACCCCGTGGTCAAGGCCCGCCTCAACCCGCACGGCGACGGCATCGAAGTCATGGCCTACACCCGCGACCAGTGCGACCTGTTCGCCCGCATGGTCGGCTTTTTCAGCCGCGCGGGCTACAACATCCTCGACGCGCGCATCCACACCACCCGGCACGGCTACGCGCTGGACAGCTTCATCATGCTCGACGTCACCGGACGCGACAGCGACCGCAGCATGATCAGCTACATCGAGCACGAACTGAAGGAACGCCTGATCCGGCAGGGGCCGCCGGAACAACCGACCCAGGGACGCATCTCGCGCCATGTGCGGCATTTCCCGATCCAGCCGCAAGTGAGCATCGAGAACGACGAGAAAGAAGCGCAATTCGTCCTCTCGGTCAGCGCCTCCGACCGTCCCGGATTGCTGTACATCATCGCCAGCGTGCTGGCGGCCCACGGCGCCAGCCTGCACACCGCCAAGATCGTGACCTTGGGCGAACGGGTCGAGGACACTTTCCTGATCACCGGCGGCGAGCTCGGCAACCAGCAGAGCCGGATCAAGCTGGAAACGGAGCTGCTGAATCAATTGAAATACTGAAAGATCATGTTGCCGGAGAAAGCCGATCCCCTATATCATCCCCGCTGACAATCAACGTCACCCGCAATCCACGTATCCACGTATCCACGTAAAAACCATGAAAGGAAAACCGCATATGAGCACCAAAGGCCTCTCGCTGCCAGTCATCTCCGCCCTCGCCCTGGGCCTGGCCGCGTGTTCGAACATGCAGATGGGATCTTCCGAGGCGAAAACGGAAGCCACCGGATCCGCCGGCGGATCGCAAAGCCAGGACGCGAGCGACAAGCTCGAGCGTTGCGACGCCTCCCTCGGCACCATCGCCGTGGTCGAGGACACCAGCGCCTCGTGGTACGGCACCCTCACCGGCGAGTACAAGCTCGGTCCCACCACACCGGTGCTCAGGCTGCTGATCCAGCAATCGAACTGTTTCGTCGTCGTCGAGCGCGGACGCGCGATGAACAACATGATGGGAGAACGCGCGCTGGAGCAATCGGGCGAATTGCGTTCGAGGTCCAATTTCGGCAAGGGCCAGATGGTTTCCGCCGATTATTCGCTTTCGCCTTCCATAACCTTCTCGAACCAAAACGCCGGCGGCGCGGGAGCCGCCATCGGCGGGCTGTTCGGTTCCGTCGGCGCGGTCATCGGCGGCAGTCTCAACGCCAAGGAAGCCAGTACGCTGCTCACGCTGATCGACAACCGTTCCGGAGTACAACTCGCCGCCGCCGAGGGCAGCGCCAAGAACTGGGACTTCGGCATGGTCGGCGGGATGCTCGGAGGAGGTTTCGGAGCCGTCGGCGGAGGCTACTCCAACACCGCGGAAGGCAAGGTCATCGTCGCGGCGTTCATGGATTCGTACAACGGCATCGTCAAGGCCGTGCGCAGCTACCGGGCGCAGGAAGTCCGGGGCGGCCTCGGCACCGGAGGCAACCTGGCCGTCCAGGGCGGTTCCACGCAAATGACGCTTCATGAAGCGCAGACGAGGCT
>JAISQQ010000329.1 GCA_031274075.1 Accumulibacter sp. | reverse complement strand
GTCGGCATCATCGGTTGCGGCAAGGTCAGCGATTTGCACGCGGCGGCGCTGAAAAACGCTCCCGAGGCGCTGTTTACGGCGGTTTGCAGCCGCAGTCCGGAGAAGGCCAGCCGGTATGCGGAGCGCTATGGCGTCCAGGGGTTTTGCGACGTCGGCGAGATGATCGCCCGGGGCGGCGTGGAGGCGGCGATCGTGTGCACGCCGCATCCGGCGCACCGGGACGCCGCGGTCGCGGCGGCGACGGCGGGCGCTCACGTGCTGGTGGAAAAGCCGCTGGCGTCGTCCTTGCAGGATTGCGACGACATGCTGGCCGCGGCGAAAAACGCCGGGGTGAAACTGGGGCTGGTGTGCCAGCGCCGCTTTTATTCGCCGACCCAGCGGATGCGGCATGCCATCGACGCGGGAAAAATCGGCAAGCCCGCACTCGGCACCGTGCTGATGCTGGGCTGGCGCGACCAGAATTATTACCGCAGCGATCCCTGGCGCGGGCAGTGGCGCGCGGAAGGCGGCGGCGTGCTGGTCAACCAGGCGCCGCACCAGCTCGATCTGCTGCAATGGTTCATGGGGCCGATCGATGAGCTTTACGGCGTCTGGTCGAACCTGAACCACCCCTATATCGAGGTGGAAGATTCGGCTGTGGCGGTGATCCGCTTCAAGAGCGGCGCGCTGGGCAACATCGTGGTCAGCAATTCGCAGAAGCCCGGCATTTTCGGCAAGGTGCACGTGCACGGCCAGAACGGCGCGTCGGTCGGTGTGCAGACCGACGGCGGCGCGATGTTCATCGCCGGCATGTCCTCGGTGGTGGAGCCGCCGGTCAACGACCTGTGGACGGTGCCCGGCGAGGAGGCCATGCTCGAACAGTGGAAACAGCAGGATTGCGATTTGTTCAATGGCCTGCCCGACGCGACGGCGCATTACTTCCAGTTGCAGGTCAGCGATTTCCTGCGGGCGGTGATCGATGACCGCGAGCCGCTGGTCAGCGGCGGCGACGGCCGCCGGACGGTGGAAATCTTCACCGCGATCTACCGCTCGCAGCGCGGTGGCGCGCCGGTCAAATTCCCGCTCGAACCGGAAGCGTCCGACCTGGATTACAGCCAATACGCGGCGGCGCCGCTGAAATGACCCAAAAAGGAGGTTTATCGTGAAAGCGCTCGTTCTGAAGGAATACAAGCAGTTTTCGTATGAGGACGTTCCCGAGCCGGAAATCGGCGCCGAGGACGTGCTGATCCGGGTGAAGGCCTGCGGCATTTGCGGCAGCGACGTGCATGGCATCGACGGCAGCACGGGACGCCGCATCCCGCCGATCATCATGGGGCACGAGGCGGCCGGCGTGATCGAGCGCGTCGGCGGCGGCGTGAGCGATTGGCGGGTCGGCGAGCGCGTCACCTTCGATTCGACCATCGTGACGCGGCCGGATTTCTATTCGCAGAAAGGGGTATTCAACCTGAGCGACTATCGCCGGGTGCTCGGCGTTTCATGCGACGAGTACCGGCAGCACGGCGCTTTCGCCGAATTCGTGGCGGTGCCGCAGTCGATCCTCTATCGTTTGCCGGAGGGCCTGAGTTTCGAGCAGGCGGCGATGGTCGAGCCGGTTTCCGTGGCCTTCCACGCGGTCGGCCTGCTGGACAGCGAGATCAACGACAGCGCCATCGTGGTCGGCTGCGGCATGATCGGGCTGTTCGTCGTGCAGGCGCTGCGCATCAAGGGATGCGGCGAAATCATCGCCGTTGATCTCGACCCGTCGCGTCTCGACTGGGCCTTGAAATTCGGCGCGGACCACGCGATCAACGGCCGGGACGCCGACATCCTCGATCGGATCAGGCAATTGACGCAGGGCCGCGGCGCGGACCTGGCGGTCGAGGCGGTCGGCGCCACGCCGACGATCGACCTCTCCATTCGCGGCGTGCGCAAGGGCGGGCAGATCGTCCTGGTGGGCAATTTCGCGGCGAAAATCGAGGCGCCGCTGCAAGTCATCGTCACGCGCCAACTCAGGATCACCGGCTCGTGCGCCTCCGCCGGCGAGTATCCGGCCTGCCTCGACATGATCGCCAACGGCCGCGTGAAGGTCGATGAAATGATCTCCGCCGTCGTGCCGCTCGCGGAAGCGGCTTCGTGGTTCCAGCGCCTGTACCAGGCCGAGCCGGGGCTGATGAAGGTAATCGTCACGCCCTGAGAAGCTGTTTGCGGTCTTCTCTCTGGGAGCGCGGGGCTTCTGCCCCGCCATGACCGGGAGAGCGATGCCACCGCTGTTGCGGGGCAGAAGCCCCGCGCTCCCAGGAACCCCTCACGACGCGACGCGGCGCACGATTCAAGGGCCGTCGAAGACGATGAGCGGCGGCTGCGCCGCCGGAGAGAAGGACCGGCGGGAGGCGCTGCGCTTTCCCGCCCTACGGTCTGGCCGATGCCAACGACGCCACATAGAGCAATGGCCCTGCCGCGCTCCCAGAGTAGATCGTGAGCAGGTTCTGAGCGCCACCGGCAGGGACGCCCCATTGGGGCGTCTCTGTCACCTGTCACCTGTCACCTGTCACCTGTCACCCGTCACCCGTCACCTGATCCCCGCGTCACCCTTCCGCGTTGATCCTGGCGATCAGCGCCTGCAACACCGCGTCCGCCTGGTCGTTTTGCACCTGGCAGGTACCCGCCGCGTGGTGGCCGCCGCCGCCGTACTGCAGCATCAGCTCGCCGATGTTGGTCTTGCTGGAGCGATCGAGAATGGACTTGCCCACGGCGAACACCGTATTCTGCTTTTGCAGTCCCCACAGCACGTGAATGGAAACGTTGCACTGCGGGAACAGCGCGTAGATCATGAAACGGTTGGTGGCGAAGATGGTTTCCTCGTCGCGCAGATCGAGCACCATCAGGTTCTGGTGCACCGTCGAGCATCGCTGCAATTGCTCCCTCGCTTTTCCCGCGTGCTCGAAATACAGTTCCACCCGCTCGCGCACGTCGGGCAGATCGAGGATTTCGTCGATGGAATGGTTGCGGCAATACTGGATCAAATCCATCATCAGCGCGTAGTTGCTGATGCGGAATTCCCGGAAGCGCCCCAGCCCGGTGCGGGCGTCCATCAGGTAATTGAGCAGCGGCCAACCCTTGGGTTCCAGGATTTCCTCGCGCGAAAACTGCGCGCTGTCGCCCTGGTCGACCGCCGCCATCATGTCGTCGAACGAGGCGGGGAAACGCGACTTGCCGCCATAATATTCATAAACCACCCGCGCGGCGGACGGAGCGTCGGGCGAGATGACGTAGTTCTTGTGCTCGCCGGGATTTCTCAAGGTTTCCGAAAGATGGTGGTCGAACACCAGATGCGCCGCCGCCACATAAGGCAGGTTGGTGGTGATGTCGCGGGCGGTGACGGGTATCTTGCCGTCCTGCATGTCCTTGGGATGCACGAACTTGATGTCGTCGATCAATTCCAGCTCATTCAACAGGACAGCGCACACCAGGCCATCGAAATCGCTGCGCGTCACCAGACGGTATTTTTCCTTTGACATCGAAAACTCCCTCCAAAAAAGTGAACGACA
>JAISQQ010000325.1 GCA_031274075.1 Accumulibacter sp. | reverse complement strand
GACGGCTTGGTCCTTTTCCGCAAACCAGCGCCGTCACGAAGGTGGGCTGCGGCGGGTTGCTGTTTTGCTTCCCTTTTGGGGGCGCCGGTTTTTGATGCTCCGGCCCTGGTTGCGGGGCGAAAGCCCCGCGCTCTCTGGTTCCTTCCATGTTACGCAACGCCGCACGATTCAAAGGCCGTTGAATACGATGAGCGGCGGCTATGCCGCCGGAGAGAACGACCGGCGGGAGGCGCTGCGCTTTCCCGCCCTACGGGGTGCGCCAATGCCAAGGCGCGCGCGACAAAACGGCGCTCAAATCTGCTTCAGTTCGATATTGAGCGTCTGGATGCGGTAGGCAATCTGGCGGGGCGTCATATTGAGGAGACGGGCGGCTTTGGCCTGTACCCAGCCGGCTTGTTCCAGGGCGCTGATGATGCGTTGGCGGTCGGAGCGTTCGCCTTCCGGGGGTATGCTTCCGGCGTTGGCGGCCGCCTCTTCCGGGGCTGCCGGATGATCGCTGGCGATGGGGCGTTCCGCCGGCCGGTCGAGCGGATTCATGGCGGCGCCGCTGGAACGATGGGAAGCGCGTTCACGCTGCGGAAAGCGGATCAGGCCGGTATCGATGACGCCGTTTTCGGAAAGCACGGCGGCGCGTTCCAGGCAGTTTTCCAGTTCCCTTACGTTGCCCGGCCATTCGTAGTGCGCCAGGCTTCGCATGGCGGTGTCGTTGATGCTGAGTTTGCGTTTCTGCTCGCTGCCGATCTTGGCGAGCAGGTGGCGGCTGATTTCGGGAATATCCTCCGGGCGTTCGCGCAGGGGCGGCAGGTGGAGCGGCATGACGTTCAGGCGATAGAACAGGTCTTCGCGGAAATTGCCCGCGTCCACGGCGGTTTCCAGATCCCGGTGGGTGGCGGTGATGATGCGCACGTCGACCTTGATGCTGCGGTTGCCGCCGACGCGCTCGAATTCGCCTTCCTGCAGCACGCGCAGGAGCTTGGCCTGGAAAGCCGGGGAAATTTCGCCGATTTCGTCGAGGAACAGGGTGCCGCCGTCGGCCTGCTCGAAACGTCCCTTGCGGCTGCCGACCGCGCCGGTGAAGGATCCGCGTTCATGGCCGAAGAGTTCCGATTCCAGCAGGTTTTCCGGCAGCGCCGCGCAGTTCAGCTTGACCAGGGGACCGCGGGCGCGGGGCGAGTTGTAGTGGATGGCGTTGGCGATGAGTTCCTTGCCGGTGCCGGTTTCGCCCCGGATCAGCACCGTGGTGTTCCATTTGGAAACCAGGCGCACCTGCTCGAATATCCGGCGCATGGCGGCGGAGCGCCCGACCACGCTGTCGAAGCCGTGCTGATGGCGCACGGTGCGGCGCAGCAGGTCGCGTTCTTCCAGCATGGAGCGTTTTTCCTGCTCGACTTGCAGCGAAAGGCGCAGGCTTTGCCCGACCAGGTTGGCGATCATTTCCAGGAAACGGGCGCGCTCTTCCAGCAGCGGGTCGTCCCCGGTCACGGGTTGCGCGGCAACGACGCCTTTCAGGCTGCCCGCCGCCTTGATGGGCACGGCGATGATCGGCAGGTCGGGATCGTGGATGCCCGGCTTGTTGACGAAGCGGCGGTCGTCGCCGACGCGGGACAAGATGATGGCGCGATCCTTTTCCATGACGAAGCCGATGATGCCTTCGCCGGGCTGGTAGCGCACGGACTCGAACTGCCCGCTTTCCGCGCCATGCACCAGTTGCACCAGCAGGCTGCCGTCCGGCTCCACCACGCTGACCAGTCCGCGGGTCAATCCGGCGTCTTCGTCCAGGATGCGCAGCACTTCCCCGATGGTTTCCCGGTAGTCCAATGAGCGGGAGAGCATCTGGCTGACGTTGTACAGGGCTTCCATCTGAGCGATCCGCAGGTCGTGGGTTTCGCAGAGATCGTGACCGCGAGGCGGGGACTCGCGGAGCTTGTGGTGAAGCTTCACCGGGATTTCAGTAGGCGGCTTTATGCGTCGGCTCCTTCCTTGTCTCCCGTCCTGGCGGCGATCTTGCCGATCGGCAATTCCACCAGCGCGCGGCAACCGCCGCCCGGCGCGGCGCGCAGTTCCAGCGTGCCGCCGTGTTCGCTGGCGACCTGCAAGGCCCGGGAAAGCCCGGTGCCCAGATGCTGTTCCTGACGGTTTCGGGTGGTGAAAAACGGTTCGAACGCCTTCAGCCGCAATTCAGTGGGAACGCCCGGCCCCCGGTCATCGACGGTGACCTGTACGTAATCTCCCGAAAGCAGGGTGGACAGGCTCAGGTCGCGCAGCTTCCAGCCGCGTTGCGAAAGCGCGTCGATGGCGTTGTCCACCAGCGCCTTGAAGAGCGAATGCAATTGCATGGGACGCCCCAGAATGGCGGGCAGGACGGCAGTGGGCTGCCAGTTGACCGTGATGCCGTTGACCAGCATGCGCGTGGTACACACGTCCAGCACATCGCGCAGCACTTCGTTGAGATTGACCGGCGCGACGGCCTCGCGCGTATCCAGGGGGATCAGTTGGCGCAATTCCTCTAGATGGGCGCGGCCTTCCGCCAGCGCCGAGGCCAACGCCGCCGACATCGCGGGTTCCCGGTTTTTCAGCATGCCAACGGCGGAATTCACCACGTTCAACGGCCCTTCGAGCCGGTACACGGCGGCGGAAAGGCTTTCGCGCAAGACTTCCGCGTGTTCTTCTTCCGACAGCAGGGCGCGCAGCGCGGCGAGACGTATCCTTTCCTGACCTTGCCGCAGGGCGCTCACATCGCTGACGACCAGCAGCAGATAGCGTTTGGCCTGGATCTGGGCAGGCGATTCATCGGTGGCGATCGGCAGCACGGAGCAGGAAAACCAGCGCGGCGCCTCGCTGCCGGGACGGTCGATGCGCAGCTCGCGGACGTGGATTTTTTTGGGCGCCGCCGCGCCCAGCAAGGTCCTGCGCCAGTCCGGCACGGCGGTTTCCAGCAGCAGATACGCGGGTTCCTTCGTCCTCAGGTCGGTGCAGAGTTTTTTATATTCCTGGTTGTCCAGGATGACCCGCCCGGTTTCGTCGAGCAGCGCCAGCGCCATGGGCGCTTCGTCCACCACGGCTTCAATCAGGGTCTGGCGAAGGATTTCCGGCGGCAGGCAGGCGCGTGGGTAGGTGGAACTGGAGGTCATGGCGGGATTCATGATAAAGCCATAGCACATTCCATGCCATCGCCAGAGCGCCTGCCGCCAAGGCTTTGGGCAAGTGGCGGCAAATGACGGGCCGCGGGAATTTTGGCGCTTATCGCACAGGAATCGTGTCGGATTCACGACACAAGTCCCCGTTCCAGCCTGCCGATGAGCACGGCCGCGAACGCACCGGCTTGGGATAAAACATCGCCAGAGCGCGCCAAACAAGGGTTTTATCCGCTGCCGGAACGAGCTGGCACGGGTATTGCGGATAAGCGTCCATCTTCAACCTCGATCGCGTAGCGCGCGTTTTGCCGATAACCGGTACGAGTCATGAGCGAATTCCTGCTTCTCCTGATTTCCACGGCCCTGGTCAACAATGTGGTGTTGATCAAATTTCTGGGCCTGTGTCCCGTCATGGGCGTCTCCAAAAATCTGGACAGCGCCCTCGGCATGGGCATGGCGACCACCTTCGTGCTGACCCTGGCCGCCGCCGCGAGCTGGATGCTGGAACACTGGCTCCTCGTGCCCTTGAGGCTGGAATTCCTGCGTATCCTGAGCTTCATCCTGGTGATTGCCTCGGTGGTGCAATTCACGGAAATGTTCATCAGGAAGGCCAGCCCCGGCCTTTACCGGTCGCTGGGCATCTATCTGCCGCTGATCACCACCAATTGCGCCGTGCTCGGCGTGGCGCTGCTCAATGTACAGCAGCAACACAGCTTTTTCTGGAGCCTGTCCTATGCCTTCGGTTCCGCCGTCGGCTTTACGCTGGTGTTGATGATTTTCGCCGGCTTGCGCGAGCGTATCGCCCTGGCCCGGGTGCCCGCCGCCTTTTCCGGCGCGCCCATCGCCTTTATTGCCATCAGCCTGCTGGCGCTGGCCTTCATGGGCTTTTCCGGCCTGAACGTTTAAGGAGAAAAACGGATGATCGCTGCCAGTCTGAGCCTGACGATCCTGGGAGCCGCCCTGGGACTGGTGCTGGGGATCGCCGGACGCTTCCTGGCGGTGGAGGCCAACGCCAGGGTCGCGGAACTGGAGAGCCTGCTGCCCGGCACCAATTGCGGGCAATGCGGTTTCCCCGGTTGTTCGGGCGCCGCCGCCGCCCTTGCCGAAGGCCATGCCGCGCCCACCTGCTGCCCGCCCGGCGGCCGGGCCGTCGCGCGGGCGCTGGCGGAAAAGCTGGGCGTCAGCCTCGATCTTTCCGGCGTCGACGATGAAGGGCCGAAGCTCGCGGTCGTCGCCGAGGATTTGTGCATCGGCTGCTGCCGCTGCGTCAAATCCTGTCCGACGGACGCCATCCTGGGCGCGCCCAAGCAGATTCACAACGTATTGCGGGAAGCCTGTACCGGCTGCGCCGCCTGCGTCGAGCAGTGCCTGACCGAGGCGATCCTGATCCAGCCCGTCCCCGTTAGCTTGCCGCACTGGGTGATGCCCCGGCCTGCCGCCGCTTAGGAAAACAGCATGGGTTTCATGGAAAAATTCTTCGGCCTGTCCTGGGGCATACATCCGGAAGACCACAAACGTCCTGCCGCCGATGCCGCCGTGCGCGTCATGCCGACGCCGGAGCGCCTGTATGTTTCGCTGGCGCAGCACCTGGGCGCGCCCGCGCTGCCGGCGGTGCTGGTGGGCCAGAAAGTTGCCAAAGGCGATCTGCTGGCGAATCCGCGGGGGCCGGTTTCCGCCGCCATTCACGCGCCAACTTCCGGCCTCGTGGCGGCCATCGGCGAAATTCCAGCGCCGCATCCCTCCGGCCTGCCGGTGCTGGCGGTGACGCTGGAAGCCGATGGACAGGATGCCTGGAGCGAGGCGCTGGCCGCCTGCGCCGATCCGTTCGCCCTGCCGCCGGACGAAATCAGCCGCCGCGTCGCCGCCGCCGGCGTGGTCGGCATGGGCGGGGCGACTTTTCCTTCTGCCCTGAAACTCGCCTCATCCCGAAAGGCCAAAGTCACGACGCTCATCGTCAATGGCGGCGAGTGCGAGCCTTACCTTTCCTGTGACGATCGCCTGATGCGCGACGAGGCTGGCGCGATCGTCGACGGCATCCGCCTGATGCTCCACGCCAGCGGCGCGAAAGAGGCCATCGCCGGCATCGAGGACAACAAGCCGGAAGCCATTGCCGCCATGCGGCAGGCCGCCGCCGTCCACGGAGAAGTGCGCGTTTGCCCGATCCCCGCCCGCTACCCCCTGGGTTCGGAAAAACAGTTGATCCTGGTGCTGACCGGAAAGGAAATTCCTGCCGGACGCTTGCCCGGCGACGCCGGCGTCGTGGTGCATAACGTCGGCACGGCAAAGGCGGTGCATGAGGCCTTGCGCTTCGGGCGGCCATTGGTGTCGCGGCTGCTGACGGTCAATGGCGGCGCGGTCCGGAATCCCGGCAACATCGTGGTTCCCGTCGGGGCGCTGGTCGAGGATGTGCTGGCCTTCGCCGGCGGCTGCGCCACGGAACCCGCCCGCCTGATCATGGGCGGCCCGATGATGGGCCTGTCGCTGCCCCACGCCCGCGTTCCCGTGGTCAAGGGCGCGAGCGGCATTCTGGCGCTCGCCGGGGCAGAAGCCGCCGACCATCGGGAGGAAGCCTGCATCCGCTGCGTGAGTTGCGTGCGCGCGTGTCCGATGGGGCTTCTGCCGCTTGAAATGGCACGCCATGTTCGCGGCGGCGATCTCGAGGGCGCGGCCAAACTCGGCCTCAGGGATTGCATCGCCTGCGGCTGCTGCGCCTATGTTTGTCCGGCGCATATTCCACTGGTGCAGTATTTCGCCCACGCCAAGGGCGCGCTGGCGGCGGAGGAGCGCGCCAGAGCGCGCGCCGGCGCGGCAAAAAAACTGGCGCAGGCCAAAAGTGAACGGCTGGCGCGGGAAGCCCGCGAAAAAGCCGAACTCGCCGCCCGCCGCAAGGCGGAACGCGAGGCGGCCAGGGCGGCGGAAGCCGCCAGTTCCGCCAGATCCGCCAAATCCGCCGCCGCCGCCGAAACCGCCGCCGAAGGAACGCCCGCATGAGCGTTGCCGATTATCGCGCCGTCCGGACTTTCGCCTCGCCCCATGCCCACGGCGGCGGCGAAATCCGCCGCACCATGCGGCGGGTGCAACTCGCCCTGACGCCCGCCACGCTGTTCGGTTTCTGGCTCTACGGCTGGCCGGCCTTCCTGTTGTGGCTGATTACGCTGCTCTCCGTCCTGGTCTTCGAGTTCATGAGCCTGCGCCTGGCCGGGGAAAAAGACGCCGGGCGTATCCTGGGCGACGGCTCCGCCCTGCTCACCGGCTGGCTGCTGGCGATGACCCTGCCGCCCTGGTCGCCCTGGTGGGTGGGCACGCTCGGCGCGTTCATCGCCATCGTCATCGGCAAGCAGGTCTTCGGCGGCCTGGGGCAGAACGTTTTCAACCCGGCGATGGTGGCGCGGGTAGCGCTGCTGATTTCCTTCCCGCTGCAACTCACCGCCTGGGTTGCGCCGCTGCCGCTCGCGTCCCTCGCCGCGCCGGGTTTCATCGAGGGCCTACGCATCACCCTGGGGCAAATACCCTTGCTGGACGCCATGACCAGCGCCTCCCTGCTCGGCTTCGCCAAAACGGAACTTTCCCGCGGCGTCGGGCTGGCGCAGGCGCTCGCCGCCGGCCATGCGCCCCAACTCTCATGGCTGGGGGTGCGGGCGGGCAGCCTGGGCGAATCTTCCGCGCTCTTGATTCTGGCGGGCGGCGTTTTTTTATTGGCGACGGGCGTCATCCGCTGGCAAGCGCCGGTGGGCGTACTGGCGGGCACGCTGGTTCCGGCCATCATTGCCCACGCTTTTGCGCCTGAAGCGTATCTGGACGCCGGCAGCCATCTTCTTTCCGGCGCGTTGCTGCTGGGCGCGTTTTTCATCGCCACCGATTACGTCACTTCCCCGGTCACGGACCTGGGGAAACTCGTTTTTGGCCTGGGCGTCGGGCTGACGACCTGGGTCATCCGCAGCCTGGGCGGCTATCCCGAAGGCGTGGCCTTCGCCATTTTGTTCATGAACGCGCTCACGCCGATCATCGACCACTGCGTCAAGCCGCGCGTCCTGGGGCGCACCTGGTCGGGACGTCCCGTCAGCCTGGCCGCGCCGCCCGACGCCCGCGGGGGAAGCCGGCATGGCGCTTGAAAACCTGAAGGAGCATCCCCTTTACCAACCCGTGTTGCTGGGCGCCGTGGCCCTGCTGGCTTCCGTGACCCTCGCCTGGGTGGCCGACGCCACGCGGGAAGCCATCGGCGAAGCCGAAGCCGCAGACCTGCGCGATTCACTGGTGGAAGTCTTGCCCGACGGTTTCGCCGACAACAATCTGCTGGCGGACCGCGTCGAAATCGACGCGGGCGGAGAAGACCCTTTGCTGGTTTACCGGGCGCGCCAGGGTGGAACGGTCAAAGGCGTGGTATTCAAGGTCGTCGGCAAAGGCTACGGCGGCGAAATCGTCATCCTGATGGCGGTCGACAAAGACGGCGGCATCCTGGGGGTGCGAGTCTTGAAGCACACGGAAACGCCGGGGCTGGGCGACAAGATCGAGATCGCCAAAAGCGGCTGGATAAACGGCTTCACCGGCAAAGCGCTCGATGGCGCGGTCTGGGCGGTGAAAAAAGACGGCGGCGGATTCGACCAGCTCGCGGGCGCGACCATCACGCCTCGCGCCGTGGTGAACGCCGTCAAGAGCGGACTGGAAACCTTCGCCCGCCACAAGGCGGCGCTGCTGGAGGGAGAACGAAGCTCATGAGCGCGTCGATCAAGACCCTGGTCAAGGACGGCCTCTGGGACAACAACGTCGTCTTCGCCCAAATGCTGGCGCTCTGCCCGTCGATGGCGGTGACTACCAGCGGCACGAATGGCCTCGGCATGGGGCTGGCCACCACGGCGGTGCTCGCCGCCTCCAATATCCTGATTTCCCTGATCCGCGGCGTCGTCAGCCCGCAGGTGCGCATTCCCGTTTTCATCATCCTGATTGCCGGCCTGGTCACGCTGGTGGACATGGCGCTCGATGCCTGGCTGCACGAACTCTACAAGGTGCTGGGCATCTTCATTGCCCTGATCGTCGTCAATTGCGCCATTCTGGGGCGGGCGGAAGCCTTCGCTTCCAGGAACGGGGTCTGGGCTTCGTGCGTCGATGGCCTGGCTATGGGTCTGGGCTTCACCTTCGCGCTGACCCTCATCGGCCTGATCCGGGAATTTCTCGGCAGCGGCACGCTCTTTGCGCAGGCTCCGCAACTCCTGGGCGCCGGTTTCGCTTTCCTGGAAATCCGCCTGCACGAACGCGGCGGCGCGCTGCTCATGATCCTTCCCCCCGGCGCGTTCGCCGTGCTGGGTTTCCTGCTGGCGGGCAAACGGCTGCTGGATGCAAGACGGCAAGCAGGACAAAAATCCCGCCAGAAAACCAGCGACGCGGAAGAAAGCGCCGCCCCGGTCGACACCCGATGAAAACCCAAAACCGGCATCCGAGAGCAAACCATGCAAACCATGCAAACCATACAAATCGGCGTCGCCTATTCCGAACCCAGCCAGCAAACCTGGCTCAATCTCGAAGTCCCGGAAACCGCCACGGTACAGGAGGCCATCGAACGCTCCGGCATCCTGGAACAGTTTCCCCACATCGACCTGGAAAACCAGAAAGTCGGCGTCTTCGGCAAACTGACCAAACTCAACGCCGCCCTGAAAGCGGGCGACCGGGTGGAAATCTACCGCCCCATCATCGCCGACCCGGAAACCGTGCCGCGCCGGGACAGGGGAGCGGACGGGGAGGCGGGGAAAGAGTAGCGCCATGAGATCGAGTTTCGACGCCATCCTCGACGCCCTCGACGCCGACGCGGTCGTCCCCTTCATCGGCGACGGCGCGCTGGCCGATGTCACCCATTTTGAATCCGGCGCGAAAATCCCCGTCACCAGCGATGAGCTGATTCATGCCCTCAACAACGGTAAACCGATGGCTCCCCGGCTGATGTACGAGTTTTCCCGCGCGGCCATGAACATCGAGCTGAAACGGGGCCGCGCCGTCATCAATCGCGGCCTCGAGGCCATTTACGCCGATCCCGGCTGGCGTCCGGCGGCCCTGCACGAATGGCTCGCCCGCCTGAACCTCTCCTACATCATCGACATCAACCGCGACACCGGCCTGCAACAGCAGTGGGCCGGACGCGCGCACACCCTCATCACCGGCGTCGCCCGCATCCGGGGCGGTACGCGCTACAAGCTCTATCGCCACGACGGCGCGCGCTACGCCGCCGCCGGGGACGACGACAGCATCGACCCCGCCGCGCCCATCCTCTTCAAACCCTGCGGCACACCCTGCCCCGAACCTCACTGGATCGCGTCCGACGCGGACTTTGTCGACTACCTCACCGAACTCATGGGCGGATTTGCCATTCCTCCCTATCTCAAGGCCCGCCGCAAGGGTCTGCGCTACCTCGTCCTCGCCACCCGCCTCGACCGCGACACCACCCGCATGCTGCTCTCGGACTTCATTCATGACGCCGCCGAACCCGCGGGATGGGCCTTGCTCCCCGACGCCAACGCCAAGGAAAAACGCTGTTGCGCCCGCCTCGGCCTGGAAGTGATCGACGCCGGCTGGCGCGAACTGGCAAAGCTGGCAAAGCCTGCCCAGGCGCTGGCGGCCGCATGAGCGCGGCTGTCCGGGACAACGAATGAAGCGCGCAATGCCCTGAGAACCTGTTCACGATCTTCTCTTGAACGTAAAGTCGACCGGTGTGCGTGAAAACAGCGACGCTTCGGTAGGGCGGGAAAGCGCAGCGCCTCCCGCCGGTTCTTTTTCACGGCGCAACGCGCCGCACGATTACAAAGGCCGTCGAATTCGATAAGCGGCGGCGTTGCCGCCGGAGCGAACGACCGGCGGGAGGCGCTGCGCTTTCCCGCCCTACGGTGTGCGCCACGGTCTGCGCTAACGCCCAGGCGGGCCGGAGACCCGCGCCGCAGGAGAGGCGGGTTTTACCCGCCCCCGCGTTCAAGCCGGCACGCCCAGGATGACGTGGCTGGCCTTGAAGAGTACGGCCGCCGGAACGCCGGGTTTCAAGGCGAGTTCGAGCGCGGCTTCGTTGGTGATGACGGCGGATACCGGCGTACCGCCCGGGAGTTCGACGACGACTTTGGAATTGACCGCGCCCTTGGTGACTTGTCGCACGATTCCCGCCAGATGGTTGCGGGCGGAGAAGCGGATGTCGGACGGGCCTGCCTGCACCATGACCCAGGGAGCCTTGACGTAGGCGTTGGCGGGCTTGCCCAGCGCCAGGCCGAGTTCGGCGACGCTGGCGCTGGTGACGACGGCGATGATCTTGTCGCCGCCCGCGGTAGTCAGCTCGACCTGGCTGTTGACGGAGTCAATGCCAAGACCTGTGACGACGCCGGAAAAAACGTTGCGGGCGCTGATGCTCATGTTGCGTTCTCCTGGTGTTCTCCTGATGCGCGAATCCTCGCTGGCGGCCCGAAGTGACGTGTCATGCGGCGTGTCACGCGGCATTTCCAGACAGGACATTTTCAGGCAGGCACGATTTTCGCTATATCGGGTCATGAATGACGGGTTTGTCGGAGCGGATCATCCTACCGGGAAGCGTTCTGGCAATGCAAGCATAGCGCCCATGCGGCCTGGAAGAAATTTCGCCTCGCTTGCGCTCGACAGACCCCTTTTGCGGTACCCGCTATATCTTTGTGAATATTGCGACAAAATCATGGAACAAAGCCTACATCGCTTCAAAGGGCGTCTGGAAGTGGAAACCGAAGTCGGGACCTTTCTCGGCGACAAGCGCATCCGTCTGCTGGAAGCGATCGACCAGCACGGTTCCATCAGCGCCGCCGCCCAGTTCGTGCCGATTTCCTACAAGGCGGCGTGGGACGCCGTGGATGCCATGAACAATCTGGCGGACGAGCCGCTGGTCACGCGCGCCGTGGGCGGCAAGAACGGCGGCGGCACCCGGCTGACCGGCTATGGCCGCCGCATCGTGGCGCTCTATCGCGCGCTCGAGGCCGAGTATCAGGCGGCGCTCGATCGTCTGGCGGCGGGCATGAACGAAGGCGAGGCCAGCAATTTCAGCCAGTTCCGCCGGCTTTTGCAACGCATGTCGATGAAGACCAGCGCCCGCAACCAGTTTTTCGGTTCCATCGTTGCGCTGCGCGCCGGAGAGGTGGATTACGAGGTGCGCCTGAAACTCGATGACGCCAACGAGCTGGCCGCCGTGATCACCCGCGAATCCGCCGAAAACCTGGGGCTTGCCATGGGCATGGAAGTCTATGCGCTGGTGAAATCTTTTTCCGTGCTGCTGTTGACCGACCGGGAAGCGCGCACGACGGCGCGGAATCACCTTTGGGGCGAAGTCACCCATATTCACGAAGGCCCGGTGAATTCCGAAGTCATCATGGTGCTGCCGAGCGGCAAGAGCATCTGCGCCGTGGTGACCCATGACAGCGTCACCAACCTGAATCTGGCGGCAGGGATGCCGGTGTGCGCGGTATTCAAGGCGTCTTCCGTCATTCTCTGCGTCCAGCATTGATTTTTCACCTTGTTTTTTCATCCACCAAAGGAGCTACATCATGTCTTTTCGCTTTTATCGACTTCCCGCTCTGGCCGTATTTCCCGTTCTGGCCGTTCTGGCAACGCTTTCCCCGACGGTTCATGCCGACGAGGTACAGGTGGCGGTCGCCGCCAATTTCACCGCGCCGATGAAGGCGATCGCCGCCGAATTCGAGCAGGATAGCGGGCACAAGGTCACGGCTTCCTTTGGCGCGACGGGCGGCTTGTATACCCAGATCAGCAACGGCGCGCCGTTCGACGTATTTCTCTCCGCCGACGACAGCACGCCGATCAAACTGGAAAAGGAAGGCGCCATCGTTCCCGGCAGCCGTTTCACCTATGCCATCGGCACGCTGGTGCTGTGGAGCGCCAAGGAAGGCTATCTGGACGACAAGGGTGAAGTCCTGAAAAAAGGCGACTTCCAGCATCTCTCCATTGCCAACCCCAAGACCGCGCCCTATGGCACGGCGGCGATCCAGGCGCTGACCAAACTGGGGCTGCTGGAAAGCCTGCAAGCCAAATTCGTGCAGGGCGAAAACATCACCCAGGCTTATCAGTTCATTTCCACCGGCAATGCGGAACTGGGCTTCGTGGCGCTCTCGCAGGTGTACAAGGACGGCAAGGTCAGCAGCGGTTCCGCCTGGATCGTGCCGGGCGAATTGTACGAATCCATCCGCCAGGACGCCGTGCTGCTCGGCAAAGGCGGCAACAATCCCGCCGCCAGGGCCTTGGTCGACTACCTCAAGGGGCCAAAGGCCGCCGCCATCATCAAGTCCTACGGCTACGGCCTGTAACCCGGCGAGTTTCTTGGACGCGCATGGATACTTCCAGCCTTGCCGCCATCAGGCTCACCCTTGAACTGGCGAGTCTGGTGACGGCTTTGCTCCTTCTGGTCGGAACGCCGATCGCCTGGTGGCTGTCGCGCACCCGTTCCCGCTGGAAAGGCCCGGTCGGGGCCGTCGTGGCCTTGCCGCTGGTGCTGCCCCCCACCGTGCTGGGGTTTTATCTGCTGCTCTTCATGGGGCCGCACGGCCCGGTGGGGAAAATCACCTCGTCGCTCGGCTGGGGCGCGCTGCCTTTTTCCTTCACCGGGCTGGTGGTAGCTTCCGTGTTCTATTCCCTGCCCTTCGTCGTGCAACCCATACAGAACGCCTTTGAAGCGGTGGGCGAGCGCCCGCTGGAAGTCGCCGCCAGCCTGCGGGCGAGTCCCTGGGACGCCTTCTTCAGCGTTGCCCTGCCGCTGGCGCGTCCCGGCTTTGTCACCGCCGCCATTCTCGGTTTCGCGCATACGATCGGCGAATTTGGCGTGGTGCTGATGATCGGCGGCAACATCCCCGGCAAAACCCAGGTGCTCTCCGTGCAGATTTACAACCATGTGGAGGCGATGGAATACGGACAGGCGCACATCCTTGCGGCGGGCATGGTGGTTTTCAGCTTTCTGGTGCTGCTGGCGCTTTACGGGCGCCGTCAATACAAAGGGTGGAGCCGGTGATCGAGGCAAGCTTTCAACTTGCCTATCCCGACTTCAGCCTGGACGTGGATTTGCGCCTGCCGGGAAAAGGCGTCACCGCCCTGTTCGGACATTCCGGCTGCGGCAAAACCACGCTCCTGCGCTGCGTCGCCGGGCTGAACCACGCGCCCACAGGGCGTTTGACGGTCGCGGGCGAAATCTGGCAGGACGAGGCACAAGGCATTTTCCTGCCCACCCACAAGCGCCCGCTGGGGCTGGTGTTCCAGGAAGCCAGCCTGTTCCCCCATCTTTCGGTACGCAAGAATCTGGAATACGGCATGAAGCGTTCCGGCAACCAGGCGGGCGAAGGCTTTGACGCCAGCATAGCCCTGCTCGGCATCCGCCCGCTGCTCGAGCGCGCCCCGGAACGTCTTTCCGGCGGCGAGCGCCAACGGGTCGCCGTCGCCCGCGCCTTGCTGACCCGCCCCCGCCTGCTGCTCATGGATGAACCGCTGGCGGCGCTGGACTTGAAACGCAAGCTGGAAATCCTGCCCTATCTCGAAAAGCTGCGCGAAGAACTCGATATTCCCGTGCTCTACGTCAGCCACGCGCCCGATGAAGTCGCGCGGCTCGCCGACCATCTGGTGCTGCTGGAAAACGGGCGGGCCGTCGCCAGCGGCCCGCTCATGGCAACGCTGGCGCGCGCCGACCTGCCGTCCACCTTTGCCGACGACGACGCCGGCGTGGTGCTGGAAACCACGGTCGCCGCCCACGAAACCGATGGCCTCACCCGGCTGGAATTTCCCGGCGGGCAGCTCTACGTTTCCTATCGCGACAAACGGCCCGGCAGCCGCCTGCGTTGCCGCATCCACGCCAGCGATGTCAGCCTCGCGCTGGCCGCGCACGGAGACAGCAGCATCCTGAACACGCTCCCGGCCACCGTGCGGACCGTCGTTCCCACGCAGACCCCCGGTCATGTCCTGGCGCAGCTTGCCCTGCGCGACGGCACGCTTCTGCTGGCCCGCATCACCGAACGCTCCCGCGTCTCGCTCGGCATCGCGCCGGGGCTGTCCGTCGTGGCGCAGGTCAAGTCCGTGGCGATTCTGGCTTGAACAAACAGACCGAGACCGAAGTTCATGTACGTCCACGCCCAATCGAAACAGCACGCTGAAAACAGCAAGCACCGTCCCTCGACGGAAACACTGGCGCGCCTTTGGCAAGAACACTTGCCGCCGGAATACCGGACGCGGGTCGTTGCGCCATTGGACATCCATCGCTACCGGGATCACGAAATAGCCGCCGAACGCTACGTCGGATACGACAAAGACGGCAATCCCTGCTTCACCGCCTACCGCTTCGGATTTTTCGAGCCGCG
>JAISQQ010000290.1 GCA_031274075.1 Accumulibacter sp. | reverse complement strand
GTGGATCGTTTCCTGCCATCTCACTGCCACGCCCGCATCGCGTTCCGGCACCGTTCCATGTCTTCGTAGAGTTGCAAATAGACGGCGTACTTGGCGTCGTGGAACGCTTTCGTTTCGGGACGCGCCTTGACGCTGCCGCCGGAGCGCACCAGCGCGGCGGCGGCCTCGGGCAGCGTCGGAAAAGCGCCGCAGGCGACGGAACCGAGCAGCGCGGCGCCCAAGGCTACCGCGTCTTCCTCTTCGGCGAGATGGATCTCGCAGCCGGTCGCGTCGGCGTTCTCGCGCAGCCAGTACGGGTTCTTCGTGCCGCCGCCGCACATCACGATGCGCTCGATCCGGTGGCCGGCGGCGTTCATGCTTTCGATGATGTGGCGTGTGCCGTAAGCGAGCGCCTGCAAGGTGGCGAGGTAAGCGCGGGCGAGCGCGTCCTTGCCTTGTTCCAGCGTCAGCCCGACGACGGCGCCGCGCGCGTGCGGATTGGCGCGCGGCGAGCGGTTGCCGTGATGGTCGGCCAGCACGTGCAGGTCGCGCGCCGGCCATCGCTCCCGGCTTTCAAGGTCGGCCAGCCAGTCGTTGAGCACGGCGTAGACAGTGCGTCCCCCGGCCCTGGCCACGCTCTCCAGGAGCGGCCAGGCGTCGCTCTGGCGCAAGCTCCAGTCGAGCAGCGCGCCGGCCGCGCTCTGGCCGCCTTCGCCGAGCCACCAGCCCGGCAGCATCGCGCCGTAGTAAGGGCCCCATACGCCGGGAACCATGATCGGCTCGGGGTTGACCACCATGTGGCAGTTCGACGTGCCGCCGATGATCGCCAGGCTGCCCTGGGGCTGCGCGCCGACCAGCGCCAGGCCGCCGGCGTGGGCGTCGATGATGCCGGTGGCGACGACTGCGCCGGGAGGGAGGTCCAGTTCGGAGGCTATTCCAGGGAGCAGTTTTCCGGCGGCGGAACCGAGCGGGAGAACCTGCCGGGGCAATTTGCCGGTAATGTCGGAAAGGCCGACCGCGGCGAGCAGCGTTTCGCTGAAGCGTTTCTCGTGCGCCAGGTAATTCCATTTGCAGGTGAGCGTGCAGACACTGGCGACGTCGGCGCCGGACAGGCGCCAGACCAGGTAGTCGGCGAGGTCGAAGAAGCGCCACGCGGCGGCGTAGCGCTCGGGAAAGGTCTGCTTGAGCCACAGCACCTTGGGCAGTTCCATCTCGATGCCCACTTCTCCGCCGACGTAGGCCAGCGCCGCGTCGTGGGTGGCGTTGATCGCCGCCGCCTGTTCTCCGGCGCGATGGTCCATCCACATGATGATGTCGCGTTCGGCCTCGCCCTCGCTCTCGTCAAGCTCGGCGACGGAAAGCGGCTGGCCTTCCGGACCGACCGCCACCAGCGAACAGGTGGCGTCAACGCCGATCGAGGCGACCCGCGCCGGATCGATCGCCGCCACGGCGAGCGCCTCGCGCACCGCTTCGCAGGTCCGCGCCCAGATGTCGGTGGAGGACTGTTCGACGAACAGGGGTTTCGGATGGAATTGTTTGATCGCCTTTGCGGCAAAGCCCAGCCGCCGGCCGCTCGCGTCGAACAGGCCGGCGCGCACGCTGGCCGAACCGATATCGATACCCAGGAAAACCCGATGACTCATGTCTGCCCCTTGTATTTTTTTCTGCTAATTCGAGTTAGCAATATAGCCAATACGTGTGGGTAAAACAAGAGGCATCCGGGAGAGGATCAGGGCTATCGCCTACGCGGGGCTATCGCATTTGACTTTGAATCCGAGCAAGGAAGCACGAAATCGGGAGAGGCAGCCTGCGTTTTTCACCAGAAACGCAAGCGGCATTTGGGATAGATGGTTTGGAACACGAGGTATCCCGCTACAATGCCCCCTTCCCATCCCTCCCCCGAAAAAAGCCCGTGCGCAAACCCGTCCTCTCCCCCCGCAACGACTTCGTCTTCAAGCGGCTCTTCGGCGACGCGCGCGACACCTCGCTGCTGACCGAATTCCTCAAATCCACTCTCGACCTGCCCGCCGAGGACTATCAGGAAGTCCGGATCGCCGATCCGCACCTGTCGGGCGAAAGGCTCGAAGACAAGGAAGGGATACTCGACGTCAAGGTCAAGACGCCCAGCGGCAAGCGGATCGATATCGAGATACAGGTCGTCGAGCATCCACTGATGCGCGAACGCCTCGTCTTCTACCTCGCCCGCATGGTCACGGAACAAATCGGCAAGGGGGAAGGCTATCAAGCGATCAAACGAAGCATCAGCATCGTGATCACGGATTACCTACAAATTCCGGAAAATCGAAGTTATCATAACCGCTACCGCTTGTATGATCGCCAGACCGGCTCGGAATTCACCGATCTCCTGGAAGTCAACACCCTGGAACTCCCGAAGCTCCCGGAAAAGGAAGACGGGACGGCCCTGTGGAACTGGCTTGAATTCCTGAACGCCCGCAAGGAGGAAGACCTGATGAAACTCGCCGAAAAGAACCCGCAGATAGAAAAAGCCGTCTTGCACCTGATGGCGCTCTCGGAAGACGAACAAACGCGGCTACTGGCCGAATCCCGCGAGAAACTGCAACGGGATATTGCCGCGCGGGAGAATGCGGCGGTGAAAGGAGGATGGGAAGAAGGTCGGGAGGAAGGCTGTGAGGAAGCACAGCTTGTCATCGCCCGTAGGCTTCTTGGCTTGGGCCTGTCGATCGATGAGATCGTGAAAGCGACGGAACTTTCCCCGGACGCCATCCGAACCCTTCACTGACAGCCAGCGTCACCTGGGCTGAAGGCGATGAAGTCTAATGATTCGTCAAATGCAGTCGCCCTGCCGCTTTGCAGGAGGCGTTTCCGGCACGGATATCAAGTGCGGATGAATGCTCACGTCGGGTCCACGGAACGGATCCACTCCTTGTAGCCGTCGAACGTCATCAGCACCGCCACCGTCACCACGCCAGACCCCGCAGGCGGGGTTGGAACGCGATCAGGATCGAGGCCGGCGGAAAGGCAAAGGCCAGCCGGCCGGCCGGGGCCGCGATCTCATCGCCGCTTGAGCTGGCCGACGTCGCGCACCGCGCCCTTGGCCGCCGAGGTGGTCATCATCGAGTAGGCTTGCAGCGATGCCGAGACGAGGCGCTGGCGCGGCGTTGCCGGCTGCCAGGCTTGTTCGTCCCTGGCGTCCATCGCCGCGCGCCGCCGTTCGAGTTCGGCTTCCGGGACGGCGAGGTGGATGCGCCGTTCGGGGATGTCGATTTCGATCGTGTCGCCGTTCTCGACCAGTCCGATCAGCCCGCCTTCGGCGGCTTCCGGCGAGACGTGGCCGATGGAGAGGCCCGACGAGCCGCCCGAGAAGCGTCCATCGGTGACCAGCGCGCAGACCTTGCCCAGATGTTTCGACTTCAGGTACGAGGTCGGGTAGAGCATTTCCTGCATGCCCGGCCCGCCCTTGGGGCCTTCGTAGCGGATCAGCACGACTTCGCCTGGCTTGACCTCGCCGCCGAGGATGCCCTGCACGGCGGCGTCCTGGCTTTCGAAGACGCGCGCGGCGCCGGTGAAGCGCCAGACGCTCTCGTCGACGCCCGCGGTCTTGACGATGCAGCCGTCTTCGGCGAGGTTGCCGTAGAGCACGGCCAGTCCGCCGTCCTGGGAATAGGCGTGCGCCCGGTCGCGGATGCAGCCGCGCGCGCGGTCGAGATCCAGCTCGGGATAGCGCGCGTCCTGGGAGAACGCGGCCTGGGTGGGGACGCCGCCCGGCGCGGCCTTGAAGAATTCGTAGACGTCCAGGCGGTGCGCGTGGTGCATCACGTCCCAGATGTCCAGCGCCTCGCCGAGCGTCTTGGTGTGCACGGTCGGCACATCGCGATGGATCAGCCCGCAGCGGTCGAGTTCGCCGAGGATGCCGAAAACGCCGCCGGCGCGATGCACGTCCTCGACGTGGTATTGGCCGGTGGCGGGCGCCACCTTGCACAGGCAGGGCACTTGGCGCGAAACGCGGTCGATGTCGGCCATGCTGAAATCGACCTGGGCCTCGCGCGCGATGGCCATCAGGTGCAGCACGGTATTGGTCGAGCCGCCCATGGCCACGTCGAGCGACATGGCGTTCTCGAAGGCTTCGCAGCGGGCGATGCCGCGCGGCAGGATCGACGCGTCGTCGTGTTCGTAGTAGCGCCGGCAGAGTTCGACGATCCGCCGGCCGGCGGTGAGGAACAGGTTCTTGCGCCCGGCGTGCGTGGCCAGCAGCGTGCCGTTGCCCGGCAAGGCCAGGCCGAGCGCTTCGGCCAGGCAGTTCATCGAGTTGGCGGTGAACATGCCGGAACACGAACCGCAACTGGGGCAGGCGGAGCGTTCGTAGATCTGGACGTCGTCGTCCGGGACGGTGTCGTCGGCGGCCTTGATCATCGCGTCGATGAGGTCGAGGCGAATCGTCTTGCCGCCGATGACCGCCTTGCCGGCCTCCATCGGCCCGCCGGAGACGAAGATGGCCGGGATGTCGAGGCGCATCGCGGCCATCAGCATGCCCGGGGTGATCTTGTCGCAGTTGGAGATACACACCATGGCGTCGGCGCAATGGGCGTTGACCATGTATTCGACGGAATCGGCGATCAGGTCGCGCGAGGGCAGCGAATAGAGCATGCCGTCGTGTCCCATGGCGATGCCGTCGTCGATGGCGATGGTGTTGAACTCCCTGGCGACGCCGCCGGCCGCTTCGATCGCGCCGGCCACCAATTGGCCGAGATCCCGGAGGTGGACGTGGCCGGGCACGAACTGCGTGAAGGAATTGACCACGGCGACGATCGGCTTGCCGAAATCGCCGTCCTTCATCCCCGTGGCGCGCCACAGGGAACGGGCGCCAGCCATGTTGCGGCCATGAGTGGACGTGCGCGAGCGATAAGCGGGCATGGTAGTTCTCCGAAACAAAAAAGCGCCGAAAGTGGCGCGTGGGTTGGAACGGTATAATCCAAATTCTATCCGAAAGAAGCAAGGCCCATGCTGATTTATCCCAAGATCGACCCGGTGGCGCTGGAAATCGGCCCGCTGGCGGTGCGCTGGTACGGGTTGATGTATCTCGTCGCCTTCGCCCAGCTCTGGTGGCTCGGGCGGCGGCGCATCCTGGCGCAGCCGTGGCTGGTCAAGGCCGGCTGGACGGTGGAGGAACTCGAGGATCTTCTTTTCTATGGCGTCATCGGCGTCATCGCCGGCGCGCGGCTGGGCGAGGTCGTGTTCTACCAGCCGGCCTACTATCTGCGCCAGCCGCTGGAAATCTTCGCCGTCTGGCACGGCGGCATGTCCTTTCACGGCGGCTTTCTCGGCGTGCTGCTGGCCATGACGCTGTACGCGCGCAAGACGGGACGGGCGTGGTTCGAGATCACCGACTTCATCGCGCCGCTGGTGCCCCTGGGCCTCGCCGCCGGGCGCGTCGGCAATTTCATCAACGGGGAATTGTGGGGCCGCGCCGCCGATCCGTCGCTGCCCTGGGCGATGGTTTTCCCGCACGTCGACTTCCTGCCCCGACATCCCTCGCCGCTCTACCAGGCCGCGCTGGAAGGCGTGGCGCTGTTCGTCCTGCTGTGGTGGTATTCGCGCCGGGAGCGGCCCCGCGGCGCGGTGTCCGGAGCCTTCCTGCTGGGCTACGGGAGCTTCCGCTTCATCGCCGAGTATTTCCGCGCGCCCGACGCGGGCATCTTCGGGCGATCCGAAGTCGTCAGCATGGGCCAATGGCTGTCGCTGCCGATGATCCTGGTGGGCGTGGCGATGCTGTTCAGAGGACAGAAGACAGAGGACAGAGGACAGTAATGCATGCGGCGGTTTTGCCGCCGGAAGTTGACGAATGGATTCCGGCCTGCGCCGGAATGACGAGGTGGTATCGGAGAAGCTGTTTACGGGTTTCTCCGGGAGCGCGGGGCGCCAGCCCCGCAACGGCGGCGGTCGTGTCATGGCGGCTGTTGCGGGGCTGGCGCCCCGCGCTCCCAGAGATGGCTCGGAGTCGCATGGGTAGGTGGATCGGAGTCGTATGGGTGAGCGGAGCGAACCCCAACATTGGATGACCCTTGGGCCTTTATGTTGGGGTTCGCTTTGCCCACCCCAGGCTATGCGGGCTGAAATTGTTGAAAATCAATCGGATAACGACGTACAATTATTGTCATGCACTTTTGAAAACCGGGTAGATACCTGCCAAGCTGTCTACTATTCATTCGTTAGAGCCTTATGACCCCTTGGATACTTCTGCTGCTGACCGTTATCTGTGGCTACATCACGTATGACACATTTCGATGGGGAGGCGCTATGAAAGAGGCACCGTTCAGCGTTATCTCAAGTATGTGGAAAGGGGGCCTAAGTCATCTGCCATTGAGCGAGAAAAACAAAATTAAAGAGCGTTACTCTTCCTCAATCTTCGGCATCTTTCAATTTCAGCTTCTTTTCTTAATCATTACAATGGGCATGGCCTTTGCAACAGTCCGTGCATTCCTGGCATGAGTTGTGTCTCTAACAAATCATTCAAG
>JAISQQ010000208.1 GCA_031274075.1 Accumulibacter sp. | reverse complement strand
TCCCAGGCGCGGATGACGGGGATAAACTGGTCGGTGAGAATGCGCGTCTCGGCCACGGAACCGTCCTCGCGTTCGGTGTACTCCGTCTTCCGCGACTTCGTCTTGTGGGTATCCCCCTTGACGACCATCACGCGCCCGGAGCGGGACCGCACCACGCCGGAGATCGCGCCGGCCGCAAGCGCCAGGGCGAGATGCCAGTGCGACAAGGCGCGCGCCGGCGGGCGCAAGGCTTGCTGCGCCGCGCCCAGGTGCGTATCGAACATCGGCCACAGACCTTGCAGCCGCGAAACCTCTTCGGCGAACTGTTCCGGTTCCATCGTCACGCGATAAAAATGCCGCGGCTCGGAGGCGCTGGCGGGGACGAGATACGGCCGGAACGGCCATTCGGGCGGCAATTCTTCCGCTTCGGCCTCGCCGCGCCCGATCTGTAGCAGGTGGGCGCGCGTTTCCTTGAGCGATGTTGACGTCGGCTCGCGCGCGCGAATCCGGCGGCCGAAGATCACCACCTGTTTGAACTGCGTCTCCACCGCGCGGTAGAGGCGAAGATCGGCGAAATGGCGCGTCAGCCAGCCGACCAGTTCGGCGTCGAGCACGTAGGACGGAAGGAGGAAGACCAGGATGCCGCCGTACTGCAAGAGCGGCAGCGCACGCTGGTAAAAGAGCTTCTCCAGCCGGGGGCGCCCCTGGCCTTGATAGCCGATGTTGCCGTCGGCGCCTTTGGAGAGGTCGCCGTAGGGCGGGTTGAGCCACAAGAGGCCGAAGCTTTGCCGGCTGATGATGGTATCCATCAGGTCGGCATGGAGACAGCGATCGACGAGTTGCCGCGCGTGGGCCGCGCGTTCGGCGTCGTATTCGACGGCATACGCCTTGACCTGCCCGCGCCCGAGGGCGTGCGCGGTTTCGGCGAGGGCCACGCCTTCGCCGGCGCAGGGATCGAGAAGACACATCGGCCCGTCGCCGGGAGCGAGTGCCGAAAGCGAGCGTTCGAGCGTCGCTTCGTCGGTCGGAAAATAGCCATTTCTGGCGAAATTGCGCGCGAGGCGCGGAAACATGAGGGCCATGGAAATCTCCAAAAAAAAAGCGGGGATGAAAGAAAGTCAGGCCGCCACGCGCCGCGCTTCGGAAGTGCGGCGCGTGCCGGAGGCGCTGGCGGCGTCGGAGACCGGGGCGTCGGCGTCGACGCCGAGCCGGTCCTGGCGGATCCAATCGCCCAGGGCCAGGCTCAACGCCGTCACGTCGATCGCCAGGCGATGGCCCTCCAGGGGGCCGAAGGCGAACGGCAGACGGGTCAGCATCGAGCGTGCCTGCAAGAGTTCCAGCACGGGTTCGCGCCAGTGATCGAGCAGCGGCAGCGGGCAGGTGTCGCGCACCAGCGTCCACAGCCGTTCCTGGCGGTGAACACTGTCCCTGGGCAAGAGCGCCAGCGCGCGGGCATTGGCCTTGTCGGGCGCAACGCAGCGCCGGTCGAAGAGCCAGACGTTGTTCAGCGAACCGAACAGCGTGCGGCGGTAGGCGCGGGTGAGGCGCTTCTCCAGCTTCCCGGCGTCGCCCACGACGATCGGAAACGACGCGCCGGCCTCGGTGACGAGATGGAAACGGTCCAGCCCCCGCGCCTCGTGGGCGAGGGTCAGGCGGGCGAGGAATTCCTGGACGGCGGTATCGCGCCCCCAGAGGGAGAGAAAGACCAGCTGGCCGTCCTCGTCGGCGACGCAGGCGTCGGCCATGAGGTCGGGGCCTTCGTCGATCGGATAAAGCGGTTTGGGAACAAAAGGGGTGGGCATGGTGATGTCCTCGGAAAACAGAGGCCGCACCGCCCGCGGGGGGCAGTGACGGCCCCAGGGGGAAGGAAGGAAAGAAAAAGAAGGACCGATGTGTGCAACACCGTAGCCTCGAAGGTCCGGGCTACCTGGGCATGTGGCCGGCGACGCCGGCGGACATGGGAGGGAGACTGCCGCGGATGGGCGGGAAAGGGAAGCGACAAACCGTCCGGGCGCCTCCCCCTGTTTTTAGGGGGAGGGGCGAGTCCTCCGGGATCGAAAGCGGGCGACCGATTCGAGGGACGGGCTTGACTTTTGGGCCGCAAGTGGGATCATCGAACCGTTCCTCGTGCCATCGGGGACAACTCGAAGTGATGGACTCTGAGCGAAAAACCCCGGATTCGTCCGGGGTTTTTTGTTTGATCGGCCCCCATGATGGCCTGGAATACCCTTTATACCCTTGGCGAGAAAAAACCCCCGCGGATCGGGCCGTCGTGGGCACGATCCGCGGGGGGCGGGGGGGGTCAGGCTTTGAGCTGGCGCAGCCCTTCGGCGAGCATCCACAGCGCCCGGTTGAGCCGGACGTTCTGGTCGATGCCCAGGACCGGCCGCGTGTGCAGCAAACGGCCGCGGGCGCTGCGATGGGCGAGTCCTCCTTTGACGATCCCTTCTTGCAGTTATGTGGACGACGTTCTTATGTGGAGCAAGCACCGCAGACGTGGTCAGAACGGAGTTTGGCTGGGCGATCACTCCACATAAATGTCATAGCCGTCGGAGCCAGCGAGTCAAATCCGCGCCATGCCATCGAACATGCCCGGCTGCGGACACGCCGAGGGAATCGGGAAACACCTGGGAGAGTGCCTGCCGCTTCAGATCGAGATCAGCACGCGCGTAACGCATCGTGGTTGTGACGCTGGCATGCCCGAGAAGCTGGCTGATGGTCGCGAACTCGACCCCGGACTTCAGTAGGTGAACTGCCGTGGCGTGACGAAGGGCATGCGGATGAATACGCCGCCCTTGAGTTGCAGATCGATAGTCCGGAAGATACTTGCGTAGCAGATATCGGACACCGAATCGGGTCAGCGCTCCCCCGTTGTGATTGCGAAACACGATGGACGTCGCGAGATCAGGCCCAACGGGTATCTGCGCGGCGATGAGATCGCGAAGCAACTGCGCCGTTCGCGGCCACAATGGGCAGAGCCGGATCTTTTCACCTTTGCCGTGCAGACGAACCTGCTCGGGGGGTTCAAGCCGCAGATCACAAACCCGAAGGTTGAGAACCTCCTGCACTCTCGCGCCCGTGTTGAACATGAGGGCAAAAAGTGCATAGTCGCGCTGACCGGCTGGAGATCGGCGGTCGATGCGGCTCATCATTTCCCGGATGTCGTCGCTCTCCGGATAGTCGATGGGTACTTCCGCAGCGCCCCGTTTGAAGGGGATGTCGAGAATGACCTGGACCAGACCGAGTTGTTCGGGATGTCGGGTTCCGAGATGCCGGGCGAAGGTATGTAATGCGGCGAGGCGGGCGTTGCGCGTTCTGACTCCATTGCCACGTTCGGCTTCGAGATAGTCGAGAAAGCGATCGACGCGTTCGGCGGTGAAGTCCGCGATGCTGAGCGACTCAAGACGCCGCCCGGCATCGCGTGCCGCGAACTGCATCCATAGGACGATCGCATCCCGGTAACTGCGCAGCGTATGGATGCTCAGGCCTCGCTGCCCAGGTAAATACTCATCGAAAAAAGAGACGATGATTCGGCCAAGGTCTGGGGCGTTCAGGCGCTTCATAGCGGCTCTCCCAATACATGCCGTCCGAAAGCGGCCTCAAAACGTGAGCTCGCCAATCTGGCTACGGCGGGTACGAGCTTGAGATAGTGGATCGTTGACTCAATGGATACGTGCCCGAGATACAACGCGAGTTTCGGTAGTAGCGCCTGCGGATCACCGTGGTTGCGGTAAGTCCGGATCAGTACCTGGACGGCAAAGGAATGCCGTAGATCGTGAACGCGTGGCACGCGCCCCTCGTCATCTACGACCGCTGCGAGTTTGAACAGCCGATGGATTAGGCACTTGAACCCCGAAGCACTGTAAGGGCGGATGGCGCCCCGTGATCGATTGCAAAGGAACGGACCTTGGTCCGGTGAGTCTGTCGCGAACGTGGCGCGGCAACGCAGATAGCGCTGCACCTCGACTTGCGTCGACTCGGAAAGAGGCACCCGCCGAGACTTGTGAAACTTGAACTCGCAGATCCGAAGCACGCTGCCGTTGTCCTCGACATCTTCCACACGCAACCGTCGAACTTCCCCGGAGCGTAAGCCCGTCGTGTAGAGCAAGACCGTCGCTATGCGTGCCACTACCGGGTGCAGAGGAGATGTCTTGTGCGGCGCAAGCTGGTCGGTCGCGGCCAACATGCGGACGATCTGTTCAGGCTCGACAATTACAGGGCGTACGTACGGACGCAAGCGGCTGAAAGCATCGGCACTGGGAACAAAGAATACCGGGTTCGTTCGCCGGCGATAAAGGCAAAACTTACGCACAATCTGTTCAGCCTTGCGACGGGAGTTCGAGTGAAGCCCCACCTGGGCACGCCGCCACCCCTCGTAGAGGGGGCCGTCAAGATCTTGCGCGTTGTTCTGCGCAAGATAACGCCCCAGAGGTAATAGCACGTACTCGACCCCCTGGTACCGTAGGCCCAGGGCGCGGTGGTAGCGAAGATAGGCGGCGACCTCTTGAGTAAAGGTCGAGGGTTGCAGTTGAGCGGCACTCATGCGACACCTCCCGTCGCGTGGCTCGGGACTTGCAGAGCCACATCGCGTAACGATTCGGACTGAAGCCGTAGATAGACGCTGGTACTAACCAGATTTCGGTGTCCCATCAGGTCGCCGATCGCCTTCATCCCGACACCTTGTTGAAAGAGCCGGTGCGCGAACGCGTGACGCAAGGAGTAAGCCGAGTACCCGGAGATCGGCAGTCCGCTGCGCCGTGCTCGGGTCCGGAACATGAAACTGGCCGCGAACTTGGTCATCTGCGCGAGTGGTGCCGCGCCTCGAATAAAGAGCCAGGGAAGATCGATTTGCGGGCGAGCCAGCTCGATATAGTCCCCGAGGATGTTCAGTGTCAGGTCGTGCAGAGGAAGCACCAGCGTGGATCGCGTCTTGGGCTGCCAGACAGTAAGGGTGCGGGCCCGCCAGTTGATCGAGTCGAGGGTGAGATAGGTCAACTCGCCCGTGCGCAAGCCGTAGTGGGCCATCAAATGCAGCATTGCGTGATCGCGTCGGCCAACTCGATCACGGCAATCAATGGACTGCAGCAGACGCTCAATGAGTGGCCACGGCATCGCCCGCGGTGGAAGATCACGCCGAAAACCCCTCGCCAGATCGACTTGGTCAAGCCGTTGTGGAAGCAATCCGCGTCGGTAGCCATCCAACAGAAACGCCTGAATGCAATGAATCGCGGTAGTCAGAGTGGTCCTGACAAGTCCAGGGCTCCGTAGCTGAATGTAAGACTCCAAGCCTGTCAGTGGCAGTTCCTCCAGCGATTGGCCTGGCAGTAACGTTCGCCGCAGGAAATCCGAGATCCAGTGGCGATATCCGGTGACGGTAGAGGCGGCAAAGCCGTGTCGTCGTGTCAATCGCTCGCAGAACTCGAACACCAATGTGTCAATTGGGTCAGCGGGCACGGGCCTCTCGATAAGGCGACCGATGGCGCGCAGATAGTCAACGTATGTCGAATACGTGTGGTGGTACTTCCAGCATCGGTGAGCGAGACGGTGATACTCACGCTCAAGAACAGCGGCGTGCAAGACAGCGCCGGGCTTGGTGCCCATAGCGTGAAGCAGTTGCTGAACCCGATAGAGATGCGTGCGGCAAGACTTATTGGAATAGCCAGAGCGCAAGAGCCACGCTGCGAACGGTTCGAGATCCTGGACGTAGCGATCTTGTTCGTATCTGGCATGGACGCGGACGAAAACTTGTTTGAGAGCAGACATAGAGCCTCCAGTTGCGGGGGAAATCCCCAGAGACAAGCTACGCCACGCAGCATTGGTTATGTGAGGCACGATGGCTAACATCCTCCTCCCGGCTGCCGTTCACCGGCGAAGCTCCACATAAGAACGTCGTCCACATAATGACGGGAGGGAGTCATGATCCTGATGGAAGAGTTTTCCAAGCTGGAAGATCCGCGCACAGGGTCCGCGAAGCGGCATGATCTGCGGGAGATGATCCTGATCGCGCTGTGCGCCGTAATGTGCGGCGCGGACAGCGGGGTGGATGTCGCGGAATGGGGAGAAGACCACGAAGACTGGCTCAAGGAATATCTGGAGCTTAAGCATGGAACGGCGTCACACGACACCTACAGCCGGGTATTTCGCTTGCTGGACGCCCGTGTATTCGAAGCGTGTTTCCGGGACTGGATAAGCCGCTTGTCAGGGAGTGTGGAGGGCGGAGTCGCCATTGACGGCAAGACGGTACGCGGATCGCAGGACGGGCCAAACACGGCGCTACACAGGATCAGCGCCTAGGCGACGGCCAGTGGTTTATGTTTTGCCCAAGAAGGAACGCAAGGCCAAGGGAAGGAACTGGGGGCGATCAAGAACCTTCTTGAGACACTGACGCTTAAAGGATGCCTCGTCACGATCGATGCGCTGGGATGCCAAACGGAGGTGGCGCAGAAGATACTGGCGCGAGGTGGTGACTATCTCTTAACGGTCAAAGACAATCCGCCTCATCGGGCGGAAGCGTTGAAAGAATTCTTTGCCGAGGGCGAAGTGTCGGGGGTTGGACGTTTGCCGGTCAGCCGGCACGAGACGGTCGAGAAAGGACAGGGGCGGATTGAAACCCGGCGGGCGCTATGGATCACCGACCTGTCCTGGCTGGATAAGCCCCTCCGGGAACATTGGCCGAAACTCGCCGGGGTCGGGAGGATTGAGCGAACACGAGAGATCAAGGGAAAGGTCTCCCGTG
>JAISQQ010000177.1 GCA_031274075.1 Accumulibacter sp. | reverse complement strand
CGGCGCCACCGGCGAGCAGGATGTCCTGAATTTCGCACAGCAGTTGCCAGGCTTTGACAACACAGCCTTTATTTCCGCCATGGGCTCTACCAGCGATGCAAAGTTCCTCTGCTGGCGATCCGCGGCCTGACAGTTCGGCAAGCATGGGCCGGGGTGAGCTTGCGAACCCCGGCATCGAATGGTCCATTGGCTTTGCGTTAGGGTTCGCTGCGCTCGCCTCAAGCTATGCGGGCTGCGTACGAGCCTATCCAAAATTTTGTGTGTAAGAACCTGTTCATGATCTTCTCTTGAACGTAAAGTCGACCTGTGTGCGTGAAAACAACGATGGTTCGGTAGGGGTGCGCCAACGGTTTCGCGCCAACGCCTCGGCGGGCCGGAAACCCGCGCCCCAGGAAAATCACCACGATGCCAACGACGCCACCTAGTGCGATGGCCCTGCCGCGCTCCCGGAGAAGATCGAACAGCTTCTAAAAATAATTCAGCAGCGACGGCACGGGAACCCGCGGCACGTAGCCGGCGAGCCACTTGAGCGGCGTCAGGATCGTTTCGGGGATCAGGGTCATCACGAACAGGAGGACGCACTGGGCGATGAAGTAGGGCATCGTGGGCATCAGGATTTCCTCCATCTTGACCTTGCCCGCGGCGCAGGCGACGTTGAGCACCGGTCCGACCGGCGGCGTCAGCAGGCCGAGCACGTTGACCAGGGTAAACAGGATGCCGAAATAGACCGGGTCGATTCCCGAGGCCTTGAGCAGGGGAAGGAAGATGGGCGTCAGGATGAGGATCGTCGGCACGACGTCCATGGCCGTGCCCACCAGGAGCACCACTACCATCAGCATGGCGTTGAGCAGCAGCGGCCGGTCGACCAGTCCGCTCATCGCGGCGGTAATGAGCTGGGGCATGCGGGCGATGGTCATGATGTATCCGGCGACCTGCGCGGCGGCGGCGAGAAACATGACCACGGCGGAGGTTTTTGCCGCGCTGACGAGCGCCTTGAACATATCCCTGGGCTTCAGCTCGCGGTACACGAAGACGCCGACGAGGAGGGCGTATACCACCGCGACGACGCCCGCCTCGGTGGCCGTGAAAACGCCACCGCGCAGGCCGGCGATGATGATCACCGGCATGAGCAGCGCCCACAGGCCGTTCATGAAGATCAGCAGTTTTTCCTTCAACGTGGGTTTTTGCGCGTTGGGCTGGACCGCGTCCTTGCGGGAGACGAAAAACCAAGTCAGGCCCATGACGATGGTCAGGTAGATCGCCGGCGCGATGCCGCCCAGGAACAGGGACTTGATCGAAACGCCGGCGGCGACGCCGTACACGATCATCGGCACGGAGGGCGGCATGATCGGCGCCACCATGTTGCCGGCGGCGACGAGTCCGGCGGCCTTGGGGCGGCTGTAGCCGGAATCGGCCATCATGGGAATGAGGATCGCGCCCAGGGCGGCGGTGCTGGCCACCGCCGAGCCGACCAGGCTGGCGAACAGCAGGCAGGCGAGGATGGTGACGTAGCCCAGCCCGCCGCGGACGCCGCCGACGAAGATGTTGCAGAAGTCGATGATGCGCCGGGTCAGCCCGCCGCGATTCATCAGTTCTCCGGCAATGATGAAGAAAGGCAGCGCCATCATGGTCACGCTGTCGACGCCGCGCATCAACTGGGCCGCCGTGATCTGCGGATTGGTGGCGCTTCCGCCCATGTGCAGCGCGGTGGCCACGGAGCCGAAAAGCAGGGCGAAGGCAATCGGCAGCCCGAGCATCATGGAGCCGCACAGATACACCATAAACAGGCTTACCAGGATCATGATCTTCTCCTATTGCAGGTTTTCCTGTCCGGAATCGTCGCGAATGGCCAAAAGCTCGATGACGGGCATCTTGAACACGACGAGACGGTAGATGTTGGCCAGCGCGATGATGGTGATCGAAACGCCGGTGACGAGTCCGACCCCATAGACCAGGTAGATGGGATACTGGGAGGCGACCCAGCGGTCGTTGAGGTTCTGGATGACCAGATGCCAACTGCCGACGGTCAGGATGCCCATGACCCAGATGATTCCGGCCTGCACCAGGAAATAAATGGTCTTTTGCGCCATGACCGGCACGCGGGTCAGCACGCTGTCGATGATGAGGTGCTGGTTGTCCCGCATGGCGCCGATGGAACCGAGGTAAACCAGGTAGATGAAACACAGCCGGGCGATTTCCTCGGACCAGGCGAAGCCTGTGGAAAAAACGTAGCGCAATACCACGTTGGTGAAAACCAGGGCGATCATGACCGTCAGAAAAGACGCCATCAGGATCTCCACGCCCCGGAAAAGCGCGTCCAGAAAATTTTTCATTCAAGTTTTACCAAATCTGAATGACGAAACCCGGAAAAAAACCCCATGGATTGGTTTCATGGGGTTTTTCCGGAAACCGGCGGATTATTGGACCGCCTTTATCTTGTCGGTCAGCGGTTTGGCCCAGGCCTGCTCCGCGTACAGCTTGTCGGTCAGCGGCTTGATCAATTCGATGATTTTCTGCTGATCGGCCGCCGAACACGAAGTGACCGTCACGCCCTTGTCCTTGAGGAACTGGCGATCCTTGTCGACGCTGGCGATATAGTCGTCCCAGGCTTTTTCGGCCGTCGCCCTGGCCGCGTCCCGGATCACTTTTTGATGTTCCGCGCTCAGTTTGTCGAAGAAGGGGGCGCTGACGATGATTTCCAGCGTGGCGATGATGTGGTTGGTTTCATAGAGATACTTCTGCACCTCGTAGAAAGCCTCGCTGATCACCGTCACCATGCCGTTATCCTGGCCGTCGACGACCTTGGTTTCCAGGGCGCTGAACAGTTCGCCCAAGGGAATGACCTGGGCGCTGGCGCCGAGGTTCTGCGCGATGCCGACGTGGATGGGATTGGAAGGCATGCGGAATTTCTGCCCCTTGAAATCGTCCACCGAAGCCAGCTTCTTGTTGCTGGTGAAGGTGCGGGCGCTGTTCGGCCCCCAGCCCAGCATATGCACGGTGGGGAATTTCTGGTGGAATCCGGCGTTGATTTCATCCGCGATGGGACCCGTCCAGACCTTCTTCGCGTGATTCAGATCCCGGTACAGGAAAGGCCAGTCGGAAATCATCATGGTGGGATATTCCTGGTTCATCGGCGTGCCGACGACGGCCACCTCGATGGTGCCGTTCCTCACGCCGTTCCAGAGATCGCCTTCATTTCCCAGCGTGCCGGAGTGATACACGTCTACTGTAATGGCGCCGTTGCTGCCCTTCTCGACCTGGGGCTTGAACACCTTGTCCAGCGCCGCCGCCATCGGATGGCTTTCGCCCCAGTTGTCGCCGACCTTGATGGTGATCGGCGAGGCGGCGAATACGCCGCTCGCCGCGGCCAGCGTCACACATGCCGCAAGGATTCTACCGACTTTCATTTCTTTACCTCCTGTGTAAAAGATGATGGACCGATCAAGAGGCTCGCTTTTGCGACAGCCCCTCGATTCTTGATATTACGCTTTAGCTTGGTATGGTAATGAACTTTGTCTACCCGTGCAAGACGGTTGGTGAAAAAAACTTTCCCGGAGCTTCCATCCGCCGTATCTGCGGGTATCCGCTGTATCCACCCGCCGTCCACGGCGTTTCCGGAAGGGCTTGGAAGCTATCGAAATTTATGGCAGACTTGTATGGTAAATCTGTTATACTACCGACGTTGCGCGCCAGGGGGCGTCGCGGCGGTCGATACCAAGAGCGAAAGGAGAGAAAAATGAAGATTGTCGGTGCGGATGTGATCGTTTGTTGTCCGGGGCGGAATTTCGTGACCTTGAAAATCACCACGGACGACGGGGTGAGCGGCCTGGGCGACGCCACGCTGAACGGCCGCGAACTGGCGGTGGCGTCGTATCTCAAGGATCACGTTTGCCCGCTGCTGATCGGGCGCGATCCGCGCAAGATCGAGGACACCTGGCAGTATCTGTACCGCGGCGCCTACTGGCGGCGCGGCGCGGTGAGCATGTCGGCCATCGCCGCGGTCGACATGGCGCTCTGGGACATCAAGGGCAAGCTCGCCAAGATGCCGGTATACCAGTTGCTGGGCGGCGCCTCGCGCGAAGGCGTGATGGTCTACAGCCACGGCACCGGGCGCGACATCCCGGAAACGCTCGACGCCTTCGCCCGATACAAGGAACAAGGCTTCAAGGCCATCCGCGTGCAGTGCGGCGTGCCGGGCATGAAATCGGTCTATGGCGTATCCAAGGGCGGCGGCGGCGCCTACGAGCCGGCGACCAAGGGCTGGCCGGAAGAGCAGTCCTGGTCCACCGAAAAATACCTCGATTACATTCCCAGGTTGTTCGACGCCGTGCGCGAAAAGTTCGGCTTCGACATCCACCTGCTGCACGACGCGCATCACCGCATGACGCCGATCGAAGCCGCCCGCCTTGGCAAGTCGGTCGAGGACTACCGCCTGTTCTGGATAGAGGATCCGACGCCGGCAGAAAGCCAGGAAGCCTTCCGGCTGATCCGCCAGCACACCGTCACGCCGATCGCCGTCGGCGAGGTTTTCAACAGTATCTGGGACTGCAAGCAACTGATCGAAGAGCAGCTGATCGACTATATCCGTACCACCATGACCCACGCCGGAGGGATCACGCACATGCGCCGCATCGCCGATCTGGCGGCGCTGTACCAGGTGCGCACCGGCAGCCACGGCCCCTCCGACCTCTCGCCGGTGTGCATGGGCGCCGCGCTGCACTTCGACCTGTCGATTCCCAATTTCGGCATACAGGAATACATGGGCTACCACGAGCAGACGATGGAAGTCTTCCAGTGCGCCTGGAGCTACGCCGACGGCCTCATGCATCCGGGCGAGAAACCGGGACTGGGCGTCGAGATCGACGAAGCCCTGGCCGCGAAGTATCCCTACGAACCCGCCTTCCTGCCCGTGGCCCGCCTGGAAGACGGAACCCTGTGGAATTGGTGATTCAGAGGACAGAAGACGGAGGACAGAGGACAGTAATGTTTGCGGGCGCTTCGCGCCCGGTGACTGGATTGTCTTCTGTTCGCACCAGGGCATTTTCGGGTCAAGTATTTGACATATTTCATCGCATGAGCATTGGAATAAGCACAAGCGCGTCGTCCCGGCGAAAGCCGGGACCCAGTGCGTACCTCGAATCCCTGGATTCCGGCTTGCGCCGGAATGACGGGGTGGGAATAATCGCTGTCTGAACTAAAACGCAAAACACTCCAGGAGACAAAAACCCTTCTTCGCGGCAGGTTTGCCTCCTGACACCTGTCCCCTGACATCTGACACCTGATCCCTGATACCTGACATGGAGAAACGAAATGGCACGTGTTCCATTTGAAACGGTTTGTGAAGTCATCACCGAAGCGTTCGTCCGCGCGGGCATGCGCGAGGAAGACGCCCGTACCTGCGCGCGGGTTCATGCCGAATCGAGTTGCGACGGCGTCTATTCGCATGGCGTCAACCGCGTCGCGCGCTTCGTCGACTACCTCCGGCGGGGATGGGTCGATGCCCACGCCCGGCCGGCCATCTTCAGGGAAGTCGGGGTCATCGAAAGCTACGACGGCCACCGGGGGCCGGGGATTCTCAACGCCTTCTTCGCCGTCAACCGGGCGATGGCCATCGCGGCGGAGCAGGGCGTGGGCATCGTGACCCTGCGCGACACCACGCACTGGATGCGCGGCGGCACCTACGGCTGGCACGCGGCGGACAAAGGCTACGCCGCCCTCCTGTGGACCAATACCGAGTCGTGCATGCCGTCCTGGGGCGGCAAGAACACGCGCCTCGGCAACAATCCCTTCGTCATGGCCGTGCCGCGCGGCAACGGACACATCGTCCTCGACATGGCCATGTCGCAGTATTCCTACGGCAAATTGCAGGTCACCCGGCTCAAGGGCGCGCAACTGCCGTATCCGGGAGGCTTCGACCAGGACGGCAAGCTGACCGCGGAACCCGGCCCGATCGAGCAGTCCATGCGCATCCTGCCGATCGGCTACTGGAAGGGTTCCGGCTTCGCCATCTTGCTCGACACGCTGGCGGCGATTCTTTCGGAGGGCCTGGCCACGAACCAGATCGACAAGGTCGGGCGAGGCAGCTGCACCGGCTGCTCGCAGGTATTCATCGTCTTCGATCCGCGGCAACTGGGCGGCGCGGAGTTTTCCGACAAGGTCGCCGACAGCGTCGCCGATTACGTCAATTCATCGACCCCCGACGAAAAAAGCAGGGAAGTGCTCTATCCGGGGCAATCGACCTTGCGCATCCGGGCCGAGCACCGGGCCAACGGCGTCGTGGTCGACGACGACATCTGGGCCGAAGTCATGACGCTGGCCGGCAGGACGGCGGCGTAATCCCGCCGGGCCGATCGCTTTCCGGGCGTTCAGTCCGTCGCGAACAACTCCGGGAAGCGGGTGGCGATATCCGGCAAGGACACGGTGATCTCGCGCAGGTGGTTGCGCATGGCGGCGGACGCCACGGTGGGGTCGCCCGCCTCGATGCTTTCGACGATGCGTTTGTGTTGTTCGATGAGCAGGTGAATCGGCGTCGCGTCGTCCAGGCTGAGGTAGCGGACGCGGTCCATCTGCGCCTTGATGCCCTCGATGACCCGCCAGGCGTAGGCATGGCCTACCGACAGTGCGAGCGTGCGGTGGAATTCCTCGTCGAGGGCGAGGAATTCTTCGTTGTGGCCGGGTTCGAGCGCGTCCTGCCGGTCGACCAGGCGGCGCAGCTCCTTGACGGCGGAAAGCGGCGCGGACGTCGCGGCCTTGCGCGTGACGGCGACTTCGAGGGCTTCGCGGACGAAACGGGCGTCCAGGACCTCGGCGACGGAAATCTTGACGACGAAGGTGCCGCGCTGCGGCTGGATGTTGACCAGGCGTTCCTCGGCCAGCTTGATGAAGGCTTCGCGGACGGGCTGCCGGCTGGTCGAATACTGGCGGGCGATTTCCGATTCGGAAAGCCCCTCGCCGGGACTGATTTCGCCCCGGATGATGGCGCTGCGCAACTGGCGATAGACCTGGGCGCTGATCGATGAGGCCGCGCCCTGCCGGACCATGCGCGGCTGGATTTTCTCCGGTTTGGTGTCTTGGGGCGTCATTCGTCGGTTTGCCGGATGGCGGGCAGTGAAATAGCTACCATTCTACTTCCATTTTTCCGTTCGGACGCGCCTTGAGGCGGATGGCGCGCGCCGGGCCATCGCACTCTCACTGACATCTGATCCCTGACCTGTAGGGCGGGAAAGCGAAGCGCCTCCCGCCGATCCTTTTTTACGGCGCAACGCGCCGCACGATTCAAGGGCCGCTGAATAATAGAGGCGGCTGCGCCGCCGGAGGGAACGACCGGCGGGAGGCGCTGCGTTTTCCCGCCCTACAGGGTGCGCCAACGGTTTCGCGCCAACACCCAGGTGGGTCGAAGACCGGTGGCCCAGGAAAATCGCCACGACGCAAACGAGACGCCACATAATGCGATTACCCTGCAAATCACGTTTCACTCTTCACTCAAGCGGATGCCGTGGTGGTAGAATCCGCAGGCTTTGCCGATCGTCGTGGTCTGGCGGAGCAAAATCCGCCTTCTCGGCGGATCGGGCGGGCAGCGTTCCGCTTGCCTGCAAATACGCACACTCGTCTGTTCAAGGGTGCCCATCCTCGTGGTGGGCTGGTCGTTGGACGAGTGGTGGCTCAACCCTGAAAGGAAAATGGCATGTCCGTGACAATGCGTCAAATGCTGGAGGCCGGCGTTCATTTCGGCCATCAAACACGCTTCTGGAATCCCAAGATGGCGCCGTATATCTTCGGCGCCCGAAGCAAGATCCACATCGTCAATCTCGAAAAGACGCTGGTCAAGTACAACGAGGCGATGGCCTTCGTGCGCAAGCTTTCGGCCAACAAGGGTACGATCCTGTTCGTCGGCACCAAGCGCCAGGCCCGCGAGATCGTCGCCGAGGAAGCGGCGCGCGCCGGCGCGCCGTTCGTCGAGCAGCGCTGGCTGGGCGGCATGCTGACCAACTTCAAGACGATCAAGCAGTCGATCAAGCGCCTCAAGGAAATGGAAACCATGGTCGAGGACGGTTCGCTCGACAAGCTCGGCAAGAAGGAGGCCTTGATGATGCAGCGCGAACTGGCCAAGCTGAACAAGTCGATTGGCGGGATCAAGGATATGGGCACCTTGCCCGACGCCTTGTTCGTCATCGACGTCGGTTATCACAAGATCGCCATTTCCGAGGCCAACAAGCTCGGCGTCCCGATCATCGCCGTGGTCGATACCAATCATTCCCCGGACGGCATCGATTACGTCATTCCGGGCAACGACGATTCGTCGAGCGCGATCCGCCTGTACGCGCGCGGCGTCGCCGACTCGATTCTCGAGGGGCGCAGCCAGTTCGTGGAGGACATCATCGCCGCGACCTCGGAAGACGAATTCGTCGAAGAGTCCGAAGTCGAATGAAGCCGGCGACGGCTTCCATCCTTTCCTGATCGTTCGTTGTTTCAACAAGGCGCGGCCGGTTTTCCGGCCACGCCCGTAAATGGAGATAGAAAAATGGCAATCAGCATTAGCGCAAGCATGGTGGCGGAGCTGCGCGCGAAAACCGACGCGCCGATGATGGAGTGCAAGAGAGCCTTGACGGAAGCCGAAGGGGACATGGGCAAGGCCGAGGAAATCCTGCGCGTCAAACTGGGCAGCAAGGCCACCAAGGCTGCGGCGCGGATTACCGCGGAAGGCCTGGTCGCGGTCAGCGTCGCGGCCGACGGCGGGCAGGGCGCGATCGTCGAGGTCAATTGCGAGACCGATTTCGTGGCCAGGAACGAGGAATTCCGGGCCTTGGTGAAGAGTTGCGCCGGCCTGGTGGCCGACCAGAATCCGGCGGACGTCGCCGCGCTGTCGGCGCTGCCGCTGGGCGACGGGAGCGTCGAGTCGGTGCGCGCCGCGCTGGTCGGCAAGATCGGCGAAAACCTGTCGATCCGCCGTTTCGCCCGCGTCGAGGCCAAGGGCCGGCTGTCGTTCTACGTTCACAACGGCGACAAGATCGGCGCGCTGGTCGACCTGGTCGGCGGCGACGGGCAACTGGGCAAGGATCTGGCGATGCATATCGCGGCTTCCAAGCCGAAGGCGCTGACCGCCGAGGGTGTTCCGGCCAGCTCGCTGGAAACCGAACGCCGCATCGCGATCGAGAAGGCGCGCGCCGACGGCAAGCCGGAAGGCATGCTGGCGAAGATCGCCGAGGGCGCGGTGCAGAAGTACCTGAAGGACGTCACCTTGCTGGCGCAGGTTTTCGTCAAGGCGGAAGACGGCAGGCAGACGATCGAACAGTTGCTCAAGGCCAAGGGCGCGTCGGTCGCCGGGTTCGTGCTGTACGTGGTCGGCGAAGGCCTGGAAAAACGCTCGAACGATTTTGCCGCCGAGGTCGCCGCCCAGGCGGAAGCGGCCGCGAAGAAAAACGACGCGCCGGAACAAGAGTAAGAGCGCCGCCATGACCGAGACCACCAACGCCACCAACACCGCCGCCACGGCAAAATACAGGCGCATCCTGCTCAAGCTTTCGGGCGAGGCGCTGATGGGAAGCGGCAGCTATGGCATCGACCGCCAGACGATCAACGGGATCGTCAAGGAAATCAAGGAGGTCGTCGACATGGGCGTGCAGGTCGGCGTGGTCATCGGCGGCGGCAACATTTTTCGCGGCATCGCGCCCGCCGCGGCGGGCATGGACCGTGCGCAGGCCGACTACGTGGGCATGCTGGCGACGGTGATCAACGGCCTGGCGCTACAGGACGCGATGCGCGTCGCCGGCATGGCCGTCCGCGTGCAGTCGGCCTTCAACATCGAACAGGTCGTGGAACCTTACATCCGGGGCCGCGCCATCCGCTATCTGGGACAGGGGCGCACGGTCATTTTCGCGGGCGGCACCGGCAATCCGTTTTTTACCACCGATACCGCGGCGGCCTTGCGCGGCGCGGAAATCGGCGCGGAAATCGTGCTCAAGGCGACCAAGGTCGACGGCATCTATAGCGCCGATCCGAAAAAGGATCCGGCGGCCACGCGCTACGACACGATCAGCTTCGACGAGGCTATTTCCAGAAATCTCGCCATCATGGATACTATGGCCTTTGCCCTGTGCCGCGACCGGAAACTGCCCATCAAGGTGTTCTCGATCTTCAAGCCGGGCGCGTTGAAGCGGGTGCTCGTCGGCGAGAACGAGGGTACGCTGGTGTATTGCTGAGGGAGGATGTGATGTCGATTGCCGAAGTGAAGAAAAACGCGGAACTGAAGATGCAGAAATCGCTCGAAGCCTTGCGCGTCGATCTGGCGAAGATTCGCACGGGCAGGGCGCATGCCGGTCTGCTGGACCACGTGCAGGTCGATTACTACGGATCGATGGTGCCGATCAACACGGTGGCCAACGTCACCGTCGTCGATCCGCGCACCCTGGGGGTGCAGGCCTGGGAAAAGGGCATGATCGCCAAGGTCGAGAAAGCGATCCGCAACTCCGACCTGGGCTTGAATCCGGCCGTGCAGGGCGATCTGATCCGCATACCGATGCCGATGCTGACCGAGGAGCGCCGCCGCGACTTGATCAAGGTGGTCAAGCACGAATGCGAGAACGCCCGCGTGGCGATGCGCAACCTGCGCCGCGACGCCAACGCCGGCCTGAAGGATCTGCTCAAGAAGAAAGAATGCTCCGAGGACGAGGAACACAAGGCGCAGGACGAGGTCCAGAAACTGACCGACAAATACGTCGCGGAAGTGGACAAGCAGTTTTCGCGCAAGGAAACCGAGTTGATGGCCATTTAGAAGCTGGCTGCGATCTTCTTTCCGGGAGCACAGGTATCTTGAAAGCCTCTCTCCAAGCTACCTCTGGGAGCGCGGGGCACCAGCCCCGCTTTTGGTCAGCGCCACGACACTACCGCTGTTGCGGGGCTGGTGCCCCGCGCTCCCAGAGAAGACAGTTACCGGGCGCTTCGCGCCCGCAAGAATTACTGTCTTCTGTCTTCTGTCTTCTGTCCCCTGTCTTCTGAAAACTAGCCCCAAGGAGTTCCGGTAGATGGTTTCCTTCAAGAGTTCGACCCGGACGATCCCGGAGACCGCCCGCATTCCCCGGCATGTGGCCATCATCATGGATGGCAACGGCCGCTGGGCCAAGAAGCGTTTCCTGCCGCGCATCGCCGGGCACAGCCGCGGCGTCGAAACGGTGCGCGAGGCGGTTCGCTATTGCCTCGGCCACGGGATCGGCTACCTGACGCTCTTCGCTTTCAGTTCCGAAAACTGGCGCCGGCCCGCGGATGAGGTTTCGCTGCTGATGCAGCTTTTCTCCCGCGCGCTGATGCAGGAGGTCTCAGAACTGAAGGCCAACGGGGTGCGGCTGAGGATCGTCGGCGACCTGTCCCGCTTCGACGCGCCCTTGCAGACGCTGATCCGTACCGCCGAGCAGGCGACGGCGGCCAACGACAAATTGACGCTGACCGTCGCCGCCAACTACGGCGGCCGCTGGGACATCGTCCAGGCGGTCAACCGCATGGCCGCCGAGCACTCGGAAAAGCAGGGCCGGTGGACGGAAGACGATCTCGCGCCGTATCTGGCGATGAACCACGCGCCCGAACCCGATCTCTTCATCCGCACCGGCGGCGAAGAACGGATCAGTAATTTCCTGCTCTGGCAATTGGCCTATGCGGAGTTTTATTTCACCGCTACCCTTTGGCCGGAGTTCGATTCCAAGGCGTTCGACCTGGCCGTCGCTTCCTACCAGAAACGCGAGCGCCGCTTCGGGCGCGTCAGCGAGCAACTGGCGGCCGACGCCGACGGCACGGTCGCCGGCGCGGATCGTCCAGCGGACGCCAAGCGCCATGCTTAAGGCGCGGATCATTACCGCGATCTGCCTTCTCGCCGTCTTTTTTTGCGCGCTGTTCCTGTTTCCCCCCATCGGCTGGCTGGGATTCTGCGCGCTGGTGGCGGTGCTGGCGTTCTGGGAGTGGGGCGGGCTGATGCGCTTTCGCGGGCCGCTCCGATGGGCCGTGAGCGTCGCCGCCGCCGTGGTCATCGCCGTGCTGGCGGCGTGTTTTCCCGCCGCGTTCGGCCTGGGCGGCGGCTCTTCGCAAGCCTGGCCGCTGGGGCGTTGGCTGTATTTCCCCGCGGCCGCGTTCTGGCTGGCGGTCGTTCCCCTGTGGCTTGCGCGGCGCTGGATCGCGGCGTCTCCGCTGACCGGCATCCTGACCGGCGCCGTGGTCATCCTGCCGGCCTGGGCGGCGCTGGTCCAGCTCCGGCAACTGGGCGCCTTGTCATTGCTGGCGGTCATGGCGATCGTCTGGCTGGCCGACATCGCGGCCTATTTTTCCGGCCGAGCGCTGGGGCGCCACAAGCTGGCGCCGGCGATCAGTCCCGGCAAGACCTGGGAAGGCGCCGCGGGCGGCGTGCTGGCGGTCGTGGCCGCCGGGCTGCTGTTCGCCTACGGGGCGCCGGGCGGCTTTTCCGGCCATCCGGGGGTGCTCGTCCTGTTGCTCGCGGCGCTGGTGGCGGTGAGCATCGCCGGCGATCTGTTCGAGTCCCTGTTGAAGCGCCAGGCCGGGCTGAAGGACAGCGGCAACATGCTTCCCGGACACGGCGGCGTGCTCGACCGCATAGACAGCCTGACGTCCACCCTGCCGCTGGTCGCGCTGCTCCGGTTCGGCCTGGGCGTTTGATATCCGAGTGAGAGCGAAAGTGAAATGTGGACCTTGGCTGAACGACAAAATCGCAAGTATGCCTATCGGTTCTTCACCTCTCACTTTCACTGCTTTAGAGAGTTTACGTTTTAGTGCAGACAAGGACTATTTTCATCCCGTCATTCCGGCGCAAGCCGGAATCCAGTCCAGAGGACAGAAGACGGAAGACAGAAGACAGTAATTTTTGCGGGCGCGAAGCGCCCGGTAACTGGACTGTCCTCTGTCTTCTGTCCCCTGGAATGCTTAACCCGAAAATGCTCTAAGCGATGGCGCAGAAACTCACGATCCTTGGCTCGACCGGCTCGATAGGCGTAAATACGCTCGACGTGATCCGGCGGCATCCGGGGCGCTACCGGGTGGAAGCCTTGTGCGCGCATCGCCAGATCGACCGCCTGTTCGCGCAATGCGTCGAGTTCGCGCCGCGCTACGCGGTCCTTGGCGACGAAGTCCTGGCCGCGGAATTGCGCGCGCGGCTGGCGGCGGTGGCTTGCGCCACGCGGGTGCTGTCCGGTCCCGAGGCGCTGGTGCGCATGGCCGAATTGCCGGAAGTGGACACCGTCATGGCCGCCATCGTGGGCGCCGCCGGGCTGCCGCCGGCGCTGGCCGCGGCGCGCGCCGGGAAGAAGATCCTGCTGGCCAACAAGGAGGCTCTGGTCATGGCCGGGCCGCTGTTCATGCGCGCGGTGCGGCGCGGCGGCGCGCGGCTGCTGCCGATCGACAGCGAGCACAACGCGCTGTTCCAGTCCCTGCCGGCCGATTATTCCGGGGACCCCGGCAAGAGCGGTGTGCGCGGCATCCTGCTGACCGCCTCGGGCGGGCCGTTCAGGAACACGCCGCGCGAGGCGCTGGCGGAGGTCACGCCGGAACAGGCCTGCGCCCATCCGAACTGGCGCATGGGCCGGAAAATCTCGGTCGATTCGGCGACGATGATGAACAAGGGGCTGGAGGTGATCGAGGCGCACTGGCTGTTCAACATTGCGGCGGAGAACATCCAGATCGTCGTTCATCCGCAAAGCGTGATCCATTCCCTCGTCCAGTATGTCGACGGTTCGGTGCTGGCGGAACTGGGAAATCCCGACATGCGCACGCCGATTGCGCAGGCGCTGGCGTATCCGGAAAGAATCGCCTCGGGGGTCGAGCCGCTCGATCTGTTCGAGGTCGCCGCGCTGCATTTCGAACGCCCGGACTTCGCTCGCTTTCCCTGCCTCGGACTGGCGTACCGGGCGCTGCGTGAGGGCGAGAGCGCGCCGGCGACGCTCAACGCCGCCAATGAAGTGGCGGTGCAGCGATTCCTGGAAGGGCGCATCGGATTCGTCGACATCGACCGGGTGATTGCCCGCGTCATGGAACGAATCCCGGTTTCGGGCCTCGATTCACTGGGCGACGTGTTCGCCGCGGACGCCGCCGCGCGGCGGGTGGCCGAAGAGATCGTCGAAAATATCGTTTTACGTTCGAGCTGAAGATGACTGATTTTCTGTTTTACGTGCTGGCCTTCCTCGTGCTGATCGGGGTGCTGATCATCGTGCATGAACTCGGCCATTACGCGCTGGCCCGTCTGGCCGGCGTCAAGGTGCTGCGCTTTTCGGTGGGCTTCGGCCGTCCGCTGTTCCTGTGGCGGGCGGGCAAGGACGGCACCGAATGGGCGATCGGCGTGTTCCCCCTGGGCGGGTACGTGCAGATGCTGGGCGAGGGCGACAACGGGGACGACGAGGTGGCGCCGCACGAGGCGCACCGGAGTTTCAACCGGCAGAGCGTCTGGAAGCGCATAGCCATCGTCGCCGCCGGTCCGCTGGCCAATCTGGCGCTGGCGGTCCTCGTCTATTGGGGCCTGTTCATGCACGGCATGGA